>DLOU01000030.1 GCA_002477275.1 Caryophanales bacterium UBA7476 | reverse complement strand
ACTTAAATCTTTTGTTCTTTGATATAAATATAAAATTGTGATATTATGAGATAAAATAGAGGTAGATTATGGATATGAAAGTTAATAATAAAAAAATTTTTTTGATGTGCTTTATATCAATAGTTAGTATCCTAAGTATTATTTTAGTAAATAGTTTATCTAAATCATATGGAGCAGAAGGAAATACTTATGGAGTTGCAAGTACTGATAATAGTAAAGATTTAGATATAATAGCAATAGATCCAGATCCATGTAATAGTTCTGTATCAGGAGATGCTGTTCTATTAGTATCTGATGGATATGTTATGCTTATGGATACAGGACACGGAACAGATGGGACAAATGATATTGAATATGTAAGTGATTATGTAATTAATTTCTTATCAAATTATCAAGCAGAAGGCAAACTAAAAGGATTTTATATGTATTTTTCTCACTTTCATGCTGATCATTATGGATTAATATATAACAGCTTTGAACAAAATGGAACATGTGAAAGCATAGAAGGAGCTGGAAGCATTGCTAATTCATTTAACGATAAAAGTGGTAAATTCGTAGATAGATTAAAGCAAACAATAGATGTATCAAAAATAAAAGAAATATATGTCTCAGATGTAAGTATACTTAATAACATTTTTAATAAAGGTGAAAGTATTGGATACTATAGAAATAATTATGCATATCTAACACAAACATTTTGTGAAGGAGAAACAACAACAGTTCAAAATAGTGAATCCGGTTGTACAGTATATCCAATTAATTTATGTAAAAATGGAAATAAAGTAAAAATTTTAAAGAAGGGTGATAAAGTTTTATTAGGTGATGCAATTATAGATATAGTTGGACCTAACTATATTAATACACTTGATTTTTCAAGTGCAAATACCCAAACCGATTATAAAAATGTTTTTGATTTAGGATATCCAATTTGTAATAATATTCCTTCTGGAAAGAGAAATTATAAAACAACAAATATAACATGTACAATTGATGGAAAAACAAGATATGATTTTTCACTTGAAAATACAGGATCAGAAACCACTGAGAAAGGTGATTATTTAAATGATTCATCATTAGTAAGCTTAGTGACTGTAGGGAATACAAGATATTTATCAACAGGAGATATTGAATGGCAAGAAATAGAAAAATTGGTTTCAATGAGTTCTAGTATTAATCCATCAGGTAAACCAATTGATATTATAAAAGTCCCACATCACGCTGAAAAAACAGGATTCTTAGAATCATTGTATACAACTTACAAGCCAAAATTTGCATTTTACCAACAAAACAATGGGACATATGGTGGAAAAGAATGGTCTAAATATGTTATTGACTACGTAAGTAAAAATACAAATCTACTTGCAACAGGATATAATGGAACTATTAAGTACAAAATATCAAATGATAATATAAACATAGAAAATGATTCATATTTATCAACATGCAAATCAAAAGAAAACAACAATAAGATAATAACTGTTAATTATATTGATTCAACAACAAAAGAAAAAATATCTGATTCCAATAAATATATAGTAGCAAAAAACTCTCTTGGAGAAGAGATGACAAAAACAAATAATTATTATGAAAATGAAACTCATGATTATGATGATAATTATAATTTAAAAGAAATTGCTAATAAAGATATTGTTGGATATGTGTTAAAGAAAGATACAAATTATAATATGCTTGAAGGTTTAGCAACAGATATAACATCACTAGATATAAACTTAGAATATGAGAAAGCAGGATATGTTGTTACAATAAAATATATTGATGAAAGTGAAAATAAGATACTAAATACAAAAAAAATAAGCCTACAAGAAAATGAATCATTCAATATAAATAATTATAAAGAAGAAATAAAAGATTATAAGCTAAATAAAGTTGAATTACCAAACAATTTAGAATCATTAAAAGAAGATTATGAAGTAAAATTATACTATATTTCAACTAAGGATATTAAGATAAATATACCAGATACACTAAGAAATAGTAAAAAATATCTTATTGGATTTATAATTATTATAATTGGATTATTAATGGTATCAGAAACATTGTTAAAAAAAGATAAGAAATAATTATTTTATTTCTTATTTTTTTATATATAGTATAAAATATTCATCAAAAGTAATATTGTTATCATGAATATATGTAGCAATTTTTTCTCCAACATATCTATAATGCCAAGATTCATATGAATAACCAGTTACATTTTCTTTACCTTTAGGATATCTTTCTATAAAACCATATTTATATGAATTATTTTTCATCCAAATATAACTTCTACTTTTTTCAAATGATTGATAATTAATAATTCCATCATCAATATCAACACATAATCCAGTTTGATGCTCAGAAAAACCAGGTCTAGCAGAATATGTATCAGCAGCATCAACTCCATCTTTTTTTACATAATTGTTATAAAGATTAACTTGGTACTGATAGCTTCTATAACTAGACATAATTCTTATTTTATAACCATCTTTTTTAGCTGCATAATACATTTTTTCAAATGAAAGAAGAGCTTCTTCTACAAGCATCATACCATCTCTTGAATATTCTAACTTTGCATTAACTAAGTTATCAGGTACATAGTCTTCTGGAAGATAAATATATTTATTAACTAAAATATAATTTTTATTAAGAAAACTAGATTTAGTTGTACTTGTATAGAATTTTTTATCAAGATTTAAATTAACACGAATAACAACATCTTCTAAATATAAATCGGGATTACTATCTAAGTAATTAATATATCGATTTAAATTTCTTTTATCATAGCAATCAATCTTGCTAAGCTCGTTTTTTAAGGATTTATTATAATCAATACTATTATTTTCAGGCTTAAAGAATATTAACAAAATAATTACGATAAGTATAATAAGTATAATTAAAATAGCTTTTTTCATAAACACCTCTAATTAAATAGATTATTAAAATTAAAAAATATACATAAAAAAAGAATGTTTCCATTCTTTATTTTTTATTCTCTATAAATCTAACATAATATTCTTCAAAAGAAATATTATTTTCATAAATATATTTTGCAACATCAACACCAACATATCTATAATGCCATGATTCAAATTTATAACCAGTTTCTTCAGTTTTATCTTTTGGAAATCTAAGTATAAATCCATATTTATAAGCATTTTTCTGCATCCATTTATATTCATTAGTTTTTTCAAAAGAAGTATATGGTATCTCTCCATCATAAACATCTAAACAAAGGCCAGTCTGATGTTCAGAAAAGCCTGGTCTAGCAGAATAAGTATCGGCAGCATCTTTTCCATCAGTCTTAACATATTTATTATATAAATCTACCTGATATTTATAACTTCTATAACTAGACATAGCTATTATCTTCATATCATCTTCAAGAGCAGCACTAACCATTTTTTCAAAAGCTTCTTTAGCTTCTTTTCTAAGTTTCATTCCACCAATTGAATACTTAGAATTAATACTTTCTAGATCATCAGCTTCATAATCATCAGGCAAATAGTAGTATTTATTTACAAGAACATAAATAGTATTTAAATATGGAGTTTCTTTAGTATTTGTATAAAAATCATTATCAAGTCCCATATTAACATTAACAACTACTTGTTCATTACTTAATTCAGAATTTTTGTTTTTATAACTTATATATCTATTGATATAATCTTTATTAAAAAAATCCATCTCTTTATCAATATTACCTAACTCTTTTAATTTTGATTCTTCATCTGTTATTTTATTTTCAGTAGTATCTTTTTTTTGAATAGTTTTTTTCTTATTAGTATTTTCCTTTTTAGTAACAACTTCTTGTTTTTTTTGTTCTTCCTTTTCACTAAGATAATTTATTCCACTAATAATAGAGTGAATAATAAAAACTATTCCTACTATAAGTAGAATATTACAAATGATGAATATAGTAAAATTTTTCTTTTTAATTCTTAATTTCTTCTTTACCGCCATACAATCATCTCTCTATTAATATAATATCATATAAAAAATTAATAAACAATTGAAAGAACAATTATGGTTATGATATAATTCTCTTAGTGAGTTGACGGAAATGAAATTTAAGAATAATAAGGTAAGCAGAATTAATATATCTGGAATAGTTGCCATCATAATAATGACAATAATTCTCTTAATAGGAAGTTGTAGTTACATAATAATAAAAAAATTGAATTATTATAATAAAACAACTTTTGGTAATACATATATAGAAGATAATTATGTTGGTAACTTAAAATATGATAAGTTAGAGAAAAAAATTGATTCTATAAGTAATGAATTAGTTAATACAAAAATAGTTTTAGAATTTGGTGACAATAAAATAGAAACAACATACAAAGATTTAGGATTTACAGTTGAAAATAGTGAATTATTAAATCAGATAAAATCAAAACAAGAGAATATGAGCATTATAAAAAAGATAAAATATTCTTTTAGACCTTCAAAAAAAGAGTATAAAATTAAGTTAAAGACAGATGAAAATATATTAAATGAATATATTAATAATGTAAAAAATACATATGATAGAGGAAAGGTAGAAGAAAGATTTGATATAGATGAAAATAGAAATGTAAAATATGTTGAAGGAAAAAGTTCTTTATCACTTGATGCTCAAAAAACAAAAGAAAAACTAATAGAAGAAATAAACAGTAGAAAAGAGACAAAAAATTATAAATTAGTTTATCAAGAAGAACAAGTAGAAGTTCATGAAAATTATAAATATATAGATACAAAAGTATCATCATTTACAACAGAATTTAACCCATATATTTCAAGAGGTACAAATTTAAGAACAGGATTATCATACATTGATGGTGTTATTCTTGAACCAGGAGAAGTTTTTTCTTTTTATAAATATGCAGGGCCATATAATAAGAAAGGTTATGTATTCTATTATGAATTTGTAGGTAATGGTGTATGTCAAATAGCAACTACTACATATAATGCAGCACTTCTTGGAGGACTTGAGATAGTTGAAAGATATCAGCATGCAGAAATGGTTCCATACGTAGCAGGTGGACTTGATGCAACAGTAGCTAGTTATTCAAGTGGATGGTATGTAGACATGAAATTTAAAAATACATATAAGTATCCTATATATATATCAGCATATGCAACTGGTGGAATAGCTCATGTTGATTTTTGGTCAAATAGTAATGCAAAAGAAGGAAAAACATACGAAACAGAATCGGTAAAAGTAAGTTCTCTAGGATATAAGAGTTATCTACATGTATATCAAGATGGACAAGAAATAGAAAAACGTTTCCTAGCAAACTCTTGGTATAGACCAAAACAAAATTAAAAAGGAGTAATCCTTTTTTTCTTTTACATCTTTATTTATACATGGTAAAATAGTATTAACAAGGTGATACTTATGAAAAAGAAAAAATTATTATTTACAGCGTACAATTTAGATATTGGTGGAATTGAAACTGCACTAATTAATCTATTAAATAATATTAACTATGATAAATATGAAGTAACTCTTATACTTGAAAAAAAAGAAGGCATATTTTTAAAAGATTTAAATAAGAATGTTATATTAAAAGAAATAAAAGTATCTAAATGCAAATTAGTAGTTATAAGAAAGTTAATTAATTTTTATAGAAAACTAGTTTTTAAAATATTTAACCAAAATAAATTTGATTTCAGTTGTTGTTATACAACTTATTCATATAGCAGTAATAAACTTGCGTTAATTGGTTCAAAAAACTCTTCAATATATATCCATAGCAATTATAAAGATGTCTATGAAACAGAAGAAGAAATATATCAATTTTTTAATACAAGAAGCATCAGTAATTTTAGACATATAATTTTTGTCTCAAATGAATCAGCTGATTATTTTAAAAAAATATATAAAGAATTATCTGGAAAAGTAAAAGTATTTAATAATTTTATTAATCCTGAAAAAATAAAAGAATTAAGTTTAGAAAAAATAAATGTAAAAAAAGATAAAGAAAAAAAATTATTAGTCTTCGTAGGACGACTAGATGAATCTTCTAAAAAATTAACTAGAGCTGTTAATTTAGTAAAGAAAATAAATGATTTAAATCTTTGGATTATTGGTGATGGACAAGATAGAGCAATGTATGAAGAAATTGTGAAAAAAGAAAAGTTAGAAAAAAGAATATTATTCTTTGGAAAGAAAAAAAATCCATATCCTTACATGAAAAAAGCAGATTACATAATTTTAACGTCAGATTATGAAGGATTTCCAGTAACATATTTGGAAGCATTAGTATTAAATAAGAATATAATTACAACGATACCAGTTTCAGATGATAAAATTAATATTAAAGATTATGCATACATTATTTCAAAAGATAAAGAAAGTATGGTTAAAGAGGTAGAAAAAATTATCGGTAAGAAAAAAGAACAAAAAAGTATTTCAATAGAAGAAATTCAAAAGGAAAGAATAATAGAATTAGAAAAAATTTTTGATAATGATTAAGACAGGAGTAAAAAATGACTAAATTTAGTATAGTTATACCAGTATATAATGTTGAAAAATATATTGGAAAATGTTTAGATAGTGTTTTTAAACAGGATTATAAAAACTATGAAGTAATAGTTGTAAACGATGGTTCAACAGATAAATCAATGGACATTGTAAAAAAATATGATGTTAAAATAGTAAACAGTAAACATAAGGGAGTAAGCTCTTCAAGAAATTTAGGAGTAAAAGAAGCAACAGGAGAATATTTACTTTTTTTAGATAGCGATGATTATTATGAGAAAGGACTATTAAAAAAAATATCTAAAGAATTGGAAGAGGGATTAGATTTATTAAGATTTCAAGTTAGAAATGTATATGATGATATTGAAAATATAGATTTTAATGAAAAACCATTTAATAAAACAACAGGTGAAAAAGCGTTTAATAAAATTATTAATTATCATTATATTGAATCAGTATGGTGTTATGCTATAAGAAGAGATTATTGGATAAAAGAAAAGTTTACTTTTAAAGAAGATACTGTTCATGAAGATTATGGACTTATGCCACTTGTTATTATTAAAGCAAAAAGTGTTAAGAGTATAAGCTTTATTGGATATAATTATTATCGAAGAAATGGATCAATTATGAACACACCTTCATATAGCTGGACCAAGAAAAAAGTAAAAGATTTTTATGAACATTATAAATATTTAATACAAGAAATCGAAACCACAAATATTAATTCACTGTATTTTAAAAGTTTTGTATCAAATAGTTTAATATTAAAAATTTGTGAATTAAAAGGAAAAGATTATAAAAAATATAAAAGATTATTAAAAGAAGAAAAGGTATATGAAAATTTATTAGACGATACTGTTTCTAGAAAAATAAAAAAAGTAGCTCTTAAATGTTCTCCAAAATTATACTATAAAATTATGAAAGGATGAAAGAAATGTCAAAAGAAGTAAAAAAAGAAAAGATTTCTATTATAGTACCTTGTTATAATGAAGAAGAAATGATTCCCATATTTTATAAAGAAGTAAACAAACTAACTAAAACATTAAACAATTTAGATTTTGAAGTAATATTTATTGATGATGGAAGTAAAGATAAAACACTTGAATCAGTTAAAAAAATAGCAAAAGAGGATAAAAGAATAAGATACATTTCTTTTTCAAGGAATTTTGGTAAAGAAGCAGGAATGTATGCTGGACTTGAAAAATCTACAGGAGATTATGTTGCTATAATGGATGTTGATTTGCAAGATCCACCAGAAATGATTGTAGAGATGTATGATACTTTAAAAAAAGAAGATTATGACTCAGTAGCTCTTTATTCTCCTGAACATAAAGGATATTCTTTTATAAGAAAAACATTTACAAATATGTTTTATAAATTAATTGAAAAAATTTCTTCAACCGAGCAAATTCCAGGAGCAAGAGACTTTAGATTAATGAAAAGAAAAATGGTAGATGCAATACTATCATTAAAAGAATATAATAGATATTCAAAAGGAATTTTCTCATTTGTAGGATTTAAAACAAAGTGGATAAAATATGAAGCACCAGAAAGAACAGCTGGAACTACAAAATGGAATTTTTGGAAACTATTTAAATACGCGTTAGAAGGTATACTTGCATTTTCAACAACACCACTTGTAATATCTGCATTTCTCGGTGTAATATTTTGCCTAATTGCTTTCATTTTCTTAATAGTTATTATTGTTAAAACGATAGTATGGGGAGATCCAGTAGGAGGATGGCCATCACTAGCATGTATAATAATATTTACTAGCGGAACACAATTATTATTTTTAGGAATTATAGGAATGTATTTATCAAAAACATATCTTGAAGTTAAAGAAAGACCAATATATATTGTAAGAGAAACAGAAGAAGATATTAAGAAGGATAATTAATATGAAAAAAACAGATATAAGTATAATAGTTCCAATTTATAATGTCGAAAAATATTTAAATAGATGTATAGATTCATTAATTAATCAAACAAAAAAAGAAATAGAAATAATACTAATTAATGATGGTTCAACAGATACTTCTGAAAAAATAATTAAGTCATATAAAGATGATAGAATAAAATATTTTAAGAATAAAAATCAAGGTATCGGAAAAACAAGAAATTTTGGCATAGATAAAGCAAAAGGAAAGTATATTCTATTTGTAGATAGTGATGACTATATAGATATAAAAACATGTGAATTATTATTTGAAAAAGCAGAGAACGAAAATCTAGATTTATTAGTATATGATTTTTACAGAGAATTTGATAATAAAGAACTAAAAGAAGAAAAAATAAATGAGTTTAAAACTTCAAGTTTAAAAGAAAATCCAAAACTATTACTTGATATTAACTTATCCCCATGGAATAAACTTTATAAAAGTGAAATAATAAAAAAGAATAGTATTAAGTTTATAGAAAATCTAAAATACGAAGATGCTCCTTTTGTAGCCAATATGATAAAAAATTCAAAAAGAATAGGTAAACTAAACAAAAGTTTATATTATTATGTAATTCATAATAATAGTGAAACTACAGTAAGAGATGAAAGAGTTTTTGATATCATTAAAATTATAGATATAATCAGAAATAGTTTAAAAGATGTTCGAGAAGTAAAAGAAGAGCTAGATACATTAACTATATATATGTTAATGAATTACAACATTCAACAAAGAGTACAAAAGGATTGGAGTGTTGGAAATAAATTTATAGATGAAAGTTTTGATTACTTAAATAAAAATATTCCAAATTATAAAGATAATGTTTATTTTAAACAAAGAAATATGTTAAAATCAATAATAGAGAAAAACAAAAGTATAAGTAAATTATATTGTAGACTTTATAGATTATGGAAGTGATTTGATGGCTAAGGAAAGAAAAAGATGGATTGATGTATTAAAAGGAATAGGTGCTATACTTGTTCTTTTTGGTCATTTAGTACCATACAACAGTAGATTAAAAATCTATATTTATTCTTTCCATATGCCATTATTTTTCTTTATTAGCGGTTATTTGTTTAGATATGACAAAAATATTAGTAAATTCACATATAAAAAAATAAAAAGTTTATTATTACCTTATATAGTTTTTTCAGTAATATCTTTTAATGTAAGCTATTTTTTAGAGGGAATATATTTATCAAGAAGAGAAGCTTTATATAATATCTTATTTTTAAAAGGTGTTAATAGTTTTAATACATCTCTATGGTTTTTAATAACAATGTTTTTTTCAGTAATGATATTTGAATTATTATTTAAGCTGATAGATAAGTTAAACATTAGAATAACAAATTTAAAAAGTTTAATTTGCATTATAGCTTTATTAATTATAAATTTAATTTTATTAAAATTTAATATAAAACTATTATTTGGATTAGAAATTGTTCCACATGCATTACTAATGATGAGTATTGGATATATTTTTAATAAAGAAAACAAAAAAATATTTGAGCTAAACTCAACTAGAAATTGGATTATGTTCATAGTTATATTTATATGCTTATTTATTATAAGTCAGATAAATGGAAAGATAACAATGTCAACAAGTGAGTACAACAATTACGCATTATATTTAATAATTTCATTATTAAATATAATAATATATATTATTATTGCAAAGAAAGTTTCTGAAAACAAAATACTTGAAAAATTAAGTAGTTTATCACTTGTTATGTTCTGTACACAAAGACTTATTTTTAAATTTATATATGTTGTGCAACGAAAACTAGACATTACATTACTAGATTCTAATAATTTATTAATAAATATTACTATGACAATATTATTAATTATAGTATACTTATTATATGACTATATTAAGGAAGTGATAAAAATGAAGAAAAAATTAATAGCAACTATAGTAATTTTTATAACTATCTTTTGTATAAATATTAATAATGTAGAAGCAAAAGAATCAGGTTGGGAAGTAAAAGGTAATAAGTATTACTACTATGATAGTAAAACAGATTCTTATTTAACTGGTTGGCAAAATATAGATGGATTAAAATATTATTTTGATAAAACAACAAAAGAAAGACTACAAGGAATTCATGAAGTAGATGGAATAAAATACTTTTTTGGTGTAACAAAAGGAAAAGTAATGTATGGTTGGGTAGATTATGATGGAAAAAAATATTACACAGATCCAACAACAGGTGTCTTAGCAAGTAATGTAACAAAAGTAGGAAATGATTATTATTTCTTCGGTATTAATACAAATAGATTAATGTATGGAGAAATAACAGATTATGATGGAGAAAAGTATTTAACAGATGAAAGTGGAAAACTAAGAAGCGGAATGATAGAAGTAAATGGAAAATGGTATTACTTCGATAAAAATAACAATTTCAAAGCCACAAGTGGTTGGAAGACAGTAGATAATTTAAAATATTATTTTGATAAAACAACAAAAGAAAGATTACAAGGAATCCATACGGTTGATGGTACAAAATACTTTTTTGGTGTAACAAAAGGAAAAGTAATGTATGGTTGGATAGATTATGATGGAAAAAAATATTACACCGATCCAACAACAGGTGTCTTAGCAAGTAATGTAACAAAAGTAGGAAATGATTATTATTTCTTCGGTATTAATACAAATAGATTAATGTATGGAGAAATAACAGATTATGATGGAGAAAAGTATTTAACAGATGAAAGTGGAAAACTAAGAAGTGGAATGATAGAAGTAAATGACAATTGGTATTACTTCGACAAAAATAATAACTTTAAAGCGGCAAGTGGAGTTCTTAAATTAGATGATGGTGAATACTACTTTGATAAAACTACAAAAATAAGAGCTAAAAATGTTACAAAAGTAGATGGAAAGTATTATTTTTATGGAATAAAGTATGGAAAAAAACAGTTTGATTTAATTTATTATGATGATGAATATTATTATGCACATCCAACAACAGGAGAACTAAGTACAGGATGGACAACTATTGATGGAAATCTTTATTATTATTTACCAGACAGTAAGAAAAGAGCAAAAGGTGTAACAGAAATAGATGGGAAATATTATTTTTTAGGGATTAAATATGGTCTTGTTCAAAAAGGATGGGTTTACTACGATGGATTAACTTATTATGCAGATCCCACAACGGGAGAATTATATACAGGTTGGAAAGAAATAGATGGAAATAGATATTTCTTTGGTTTAAAAACTAAGAGAATAATGAAAGGATGGTTCGTTGATCCAGATACAAGCAAGTTATACTTTTTAGATTATGATACAGGTATTCCAGCTAATGGATTTAGAGAAGTTGATTCAAGTATTTACTATTTTGAAAGTGGTAAATATATAACTGGTGAAAGAACGATTGATGGAAAAAAATATTATTTTTATGATAACGGAAAAATGAGAAGTAATTTTGTAAACTTAAATGGAAAAACATATTTTTATTATGAAGATGGAACTAAAGCAACTGGTTGGACAATAATTGGTCAAACAAAGTATTATTTCAATCCATCAGGAGTACAATTAGGAGCAAATGTAAAGAAAATAATCGATATATCAAGATTTAATGGAGATATTGATTGGGATAAAGTTGTTAGAGAAGATAATGTTGATGGAGTTATTTTAAGAATAAACGATCCTAGATATGATTTAGGAACAGAAGATCCAAAGTTAGAGGATAATATAAAAGCTATAAAAAGATTAGGTATTCCATATGGATTATATATGTACTCATATGGTAGTAGTTACCAAGATGGCGTTGATTATGCAAAAGAGGCACTTAGAATAATTGGTAAATACAGGATGAATCCTACTCTTGGAATTTTCTTAGATATTGAAGGAAATGGTATAAATGATAACTACTCAACAAGTCAATTTGAGGCAAGTGCAAAAGGATTTATAGAAACATTAGATAAAAACGGACAGAAATCACAAGGTCATTTATATACATATAAGTATTATGCAGAAAATGTATTAAATTCTGAATATTTACACAATAATATCACATGGATAGCGCAATATAATAACACTGGATGTACATATAATGGAGCATACAAAATGTGGCAATATACTTCAGAAGGAGTAGTAAAAGGAATAATAGGGAACGTAGATATTAGTATTTTATTCCAATAAAAGGAGGTAAATATGTTAAAAAAGTTGCATATATTAATAATAATTTTAATAGTTATAACAAGCATGAATGTATAAGCTAACGAAGAAGAGGAAATTACCAAGAATGGTTGGATAAGTGAAAATGGTGAAACATATTATTATGAAAATGAAGAAAAAATAACTGGTTTTTCTAAAATAGATGGAAATGATTATTACTTTAATGAAGAAGGAGAACTTCAAAAAGGTGGAATAAGAGAAATAGATGGAAAAGCATATTTTCTTGGAATAAACACTGGAAAAATAATGAAAGGCTGGTTTAATGATTACGAAGGCAGAACATTTTATTCAAATCCAGAAACAGGAGAACTAGCACATCTATGGACAGATATAAATGGAAAAACATACTTTTTTGGAATAAAAACATATAAGTTAATGAAAGGTGTATTAACACTTGATGATGGAATTTATTATTTAGATGAAGAAACTGGTGAAAGAAAAACTGGAATGCATGATTCTAATGATAAAACATATTTTTATAGCATAGAAACAGGAAAAAGAACCGCCGGACGCAATAAAATAGATGGAAATGAATACTACTTTAATGAAGAAGGAGAACTTCAAAAAGGTGGAATAAGAGAAATAGATGGAAAGATGTATTTTCTAGGAATAAACACTGGAAAAATAATGAAAGGCTGGTTTGATGATTACGAAGGGAAAACATATTATTCGGATCCAGAAACAGGAGAACTAGCACATCTATGGACAGATATAAATGGAAAAACATACTTTTTTGGAATAAAAACATATAAGTTAATGAAAGGCGCATTGACACTTGAAGATGGTATTTACTATTTAGATGAAAAAACTGGTGAAAAAAAGACAGGAATGCATGACTCAAATGGTAAAACATATTTCTATGATTTCGAAACAGGAAAAAGAACAGGCGGACGCAATAAAATAGATGGAAATGAATACTACTTTAATGAAGAAGGAGAACTTCAAAAAGGTGGAATAAGAGAAATAGATGGAAAGATGTATTTTCTAGGAATAAAAACTGGAAAAATAATGAAAGGCTGGTTTGATGATTACGAAGGGAAAACATATTATTCAGATCCAGAAACAGGAGAATTAGCGCATTTATGGGCAACAATAGATAATAACAAATATTTCTTTGGAATTAAATCATATAAACTGATGAAAGGATTACTAACTTTAGACGAAGGAGTATACTACTTAAATAAAAATACAGGTATACAAGAAAAAGGAACAGTTAAGGTTGGTAACAATACATATTACTTTAATGAAAAAACTGGTTTATTAGAAAAAATACAATTTATTCCAACATATTATAAACAAAAAGATGAAAGATGGAATAATAAAAGATATGGATTTAGCACATTAGGTAAAACAGGATGTGCTCCTACAAGTATGGCAATGGCATTTGAATCGATTTTAGAAAGAAAAGTTTTACCAACAGAAGTTGCAGATTATCTTTACTATGGAACAATTGAATATAATAGGTATACAACAGGATCAAGTGGATTAGCTATAATAAAAGCAACAGATCATTTTAATATAAAGAGAATAGGTATTAGTTCATTAAAAGATTTTAATAAAGAATTAGAAGAAGGTAAAGTAGTATTTGCAGCAATGGGAAATGGAAAGTTTGCAACTGAAAGATGGAATCATGCAATACTTCTTGCAGAATATGAAGATGGGAAAACATATGCATATGATCCATTATTTGATTACAATAATGGTTGGATAGAAACAAATAAAGTTTGGAATGAAAAAAGTAGTGATCCTGATGATGCAAGAGGAGGATATATATTTTATGCATTAGAAAGAAAATAATTTATTTTCTTTTTTTTATTATTGTTTGTCAAAATATAATTTATTGTGATATCATGTTATTAAGAGTATGAATTATTGAGGGTAAGGTGAAAACATGGAAAAGCTAAACATTACTTTTTGTAGCACTCCAGATTATACAGGTAACGCAAAAGAACTTTATAATTATATGATAGATAAATATAAAGATAAGATGAATTTTATATGGGCAGTAAAAAGTGACGAAAAAAAAGAGCTATTGAAACAAAAAAATATAAAGTCAGTAGTAATAGGAACAGACGAATTCAAAAAACAAATGAAAAAAACAGATGTCTTTTTTACAACGCATTGTAATCTTACAGGTGATATAAATAAGAAATCATTATATATTGAATTATGGCACGGAGTAAGTTCTAAAAAATTAGGTTTCATGATGAATAATATTTCAGAACAAGACTCTTCTTGGTATGACTCTCTAAGTTATTCAATTGATTATTTTATTGTCCCATCAGAATTTTGGAAATTAATTTTTGCATGTAGATTTAGATTGGATTTAAAACAAATTCTTCCAATAGGATATCCAAAATTAAAAAATATAAAGAATAAAGATGCAAAAAAGAATTTAGAACAAATAATAGATTGTAAGTTAGATAAATATAAAAAGATAATATTTTATACACCTACATTTAGAAAAGGTTGTGGAAGAAAAGGTGATTCTAAGTTTGGAAAAAATATTTTAAATTTAGAAGAATATGATGAAAAAGAATTAGAAAAATATTTAGAGAAAAATAAATATTTGCTTTGTATTAAAAAACATCCAAGTGAAGAAAGTAATTTCTTAAATAAATTTAAAAATACTGATAATATAAAATTAATAAAAGAAGAATATTTAAGTAAGGCAGGATATGATATTTATAACATTTTGGATGCTGCTGATGTATTAATAACAGATTATTCATCATTAGGAATGGAATTCTTATATTTAAATAAGAATGTAATATACTTAGACACAGATAAAGAAGAGTATATGAAAAATAGAGGTATTTGTTACGAAAATTTTGATTTTTGGACATCTAATACTGGTGTAAGTAAGTATGATGATTTTATTAAATTAATTGATAAATATCTAAAAGATGATAAATTTTTATTTCAAGAAAAAAAGGAAATGTTTTTTGGAAATATTAAAGATGGTGGTTGCAAAGACATATGTGACTATTTCTTTACTGCAGATGGAAGAATAAAAGAAGGTATAACTAGAATAGATAATATCAATAGAAGATATAAATCAATGGAATTAAAATATTTAAAAGAAGAATCAAAAAAGAAACAATATGAAGAACTATATAAATTGAAGGAAAAAGAATTAAAGGACATATATAATTCAAAAGCATGGAAACTTGCTGAAAAACTAAGAAAAATAAAGAAAAAAATATTTAGATGAGGTAAAATATGGCGAATATAGCAATAATCCCTATTGGTGGTAAAGGTTCAAGAATGAAAAATGAAGTACCTAAACAATTTATAGAAGTAGAAGGAAAACCAATTTATTTATATACATTAGAAAAGTTTCAAAAAAATAAAAAAATTGATAAAATAATTATTGCATGTATAAACGGATATGAAGAAGAAGTTAAAGAAACATGCAAAGAAAATAATATAGATAAAGTAATAAATGTAGTAACAGGAGGAAAAACTCAACTTGAATCTATATACAATTGCTTAAAAGAATTAAATGATATTGCATCAGATGAAGATCGTATAATAATTCATGTTGGAAACAGACCAAATTTAAGTGATGAATTAATTACAAGAATCATAAAAGAAAGTGAAGAAAAAAGAGCTGTAGTTTCTGTAATACCTGAAATAGAAGTAATGGCAAATAGAACTACAGGAAAAATTATTCCAAGAAAAGATATTGTAAGAATTCAAACTCCTCAAGTATACGTGTATGAAGATTTAGCTTTCTTTATCGAAGATGGAGAAAAATATTATGGTGAATTTGCAACTGTATGTGATATGTTTTTAGAAAATGATAAAGAAGTAACATTTATTGATGGAGAAATGTTAAATTTTAAAATAACATATCCAGAAGATGTAGAATTATTTAAAAAGCTAATAAAGAAATAGAAAATAATGATAAAATAATTATCATTATTTTTTAACGAATTAGTTTAAAAATTTGAAAAAAATACTATATATGTTATAATTGTTATGTAAATAGAGGTGTAAAAAATGAAAAGTATAAAAAATATATTAGCAAACTTCAAGAGGTATTGGTTTTTAATGACACAATTAATATCACGCGACTTTAAAGTTAAATATAAAAGAAGTGTATTAGGTGTTGTATGGAGCCTACTTTATCCAATATTAATGCTTGCAGTAATGGCTGCTGTATTCTCACAAATGTTTAAATTTAATGTTGAAGGAGTAAACTATATTGTGTACTTGATGACAGGTATCATTATGTGGAATTACTTTAATGAAGCATCTAATACGGCAATGACTTCAGTTGTTATTAACTTTGGATTAATTAATAAAGTATATATACCAAAATATGTATTTCCAATTTCTAAATGTTTATTTGTAGGAATAAACTTCTTATTAACCCTAATCCCTTGGTTAGGAATAATACTATTATCTTATGTAGGATTAGGTGGATATACATGCCATATTAATGTTTACTATTTAATATTACCATATATTTTCTTATGCTTATTTATATTTACAGTAGGAATAAGTTTATTCTTATCATGTGTATCAGTATTCTTAAGAGATGTATTCTATATATATGGAATTGTATTAATAATGTGGAATTATTTAACACCAGTGTTCTATAGTATAGAAATAATACCAGCAACACTTCAACCTATATTTAAATTAAATCCACTATATCATTTCTTAACATCTGCAAGACAAATAGTATTATATGGAACAGCACCATCTATGAAAACACTTGTACTACTTGCAGGAATTGCACTTGGAATGCTAGCATTAGGTTCAATTGTATTTAAGAAAAATCAAGATAAGTTTATTTACTATGTGTAGGAGGAAACTATGGCTAAAGATGTAATGATAAAATTAGAAAATGTTTCAATGAAATTTAATTTAGGTATAGAAAAAGAATTCTCAATTAAACAAGCCTTTGTTAATTTCTTTAGTTTTAAAAGTAAGAAAAATAAAAAGAAAAAAGGTTACTTCTGGGCTTTAAGTGATATTTCATTTGAAGTTAAAAGAGGAGAAGTAATAGGTTTAATAGGAAGTAATGGAGCAGGAAAATCAACTATGCTAAAAGTAGTTAGTGGAGTAATGAAACCAACTAAAGGAACTGTAACAACAAATGGAGTTATTTCACCAATGATTGAGTTAGGGGCTGGTTTTGATCCAGAACTTACAGCAAGAGAAAATATATTTTTAAATGGTGCAATTCTTGGATACTCAAAAGATTTTCTAGAAGAAAAATTTAATGAAATAGTAGATTTTTCGGAATTAAAAGACTTCTTAGATGTGCCAGTTAAGAACTTTTCTTCAGGTATGACAGCAAAACTTGCTTTCTCAATAGCAACAATAGTTGATCCTGAAATATTAATTGTAGATGAAATATTGTCTGTAGGAGATATTAAATTTCAAGAAAAATCAAAGAATAAAATGTTAGAAATGATAAAAGGAGGAACAACAGTTTTATATGTTTCTCATTCACTTGATTCTATTAAACAATTATGTGATAAGGTTGTTTGGATTGAACATGGAAAAATGATAAAGATGGGTAAGACAAAAGAAATTTGTGATGAATATTATAAAGCTCAAATGAGATAGGAGGATTTTTATGAAAAAGTACATACATTATTGCTGGTTTGGCGGAAAACCACTATCAAAATTAACAAAAAAATGCATCAAAAGTTGGAAAAAATATTTACCAGATTATGAAATTATAGAATGGAATGAATCAAATGTTGATATAAATGAATGCCCGTTTATTAAAGAAGCCTATGAAAATAAAAAATGGGCTTTTGTTGCTGATTATGCAAGAACAAAAGCTATTTACGAAATGGGTGGTATATATCTTGATACAGATATGATTATTACAAAAGATATTTCTCATCTATTAAATGATGAAACATTCTTAGGTGTTGAAGATTCTATGATGGTAAATGCAGCAGTATGGGGTACTTCAAAACCTAAAACAGAACTATCAAAAAGAATACTAGATTTTTATCAAGAACAAAAACATTTTGACGCTGATAATATTTATAAAATAAGTATACCTAGAATAATAACAAGAATTCTAAATGAATATGGTTTCGATCCATCTTTAAAAGAGCCACAAGTTTTGAATAAAAATATACATGTTTATCCAAGACCATATTTTTATCCATTATCATTTAACTATAAAAATAACAAATTTGATGAGAATACTTGCATGATTCACTACTTTGATGCTACATGGATTCCAAAAAATGAACAAATAGAAATGAAAATGATAAGAAAAATTGGTGAAAAACCAACAAAATTTATTTTAAAAACATATAGATTTGTAAAAAGGAATACTAAAAGAGCATTAAAATTATTACTTTTCCCTGTAGTGATATATAGAAGGTATAAAAGAAAGATAAATAACAAATATTTAGAGAACTTAGTACAAGCAGAAAAAGATATAAAAAATTCAAAAGAATCATATATAGTAATGCATAATCCAGAATGGTTTGGTGTAACTAATGCTACAATAGAGTTATTTGATTCACGTGTAAGATGTGGAGAGTTGCTTAGAAAAAAAGATATAGAAAAAATAGGAAATTTAATTCTTGATAAAGAAATAAAACAAGTTGTATTTAGTGCAATGTGCTTAGGATGGAAAGAACTTGCTATTTATTTAAAGAAGAGTAACCCAAATATAAAAATAAAAGTATTCTGGCATGGAAACCATTCACAAGTTTCAGAACCATATGGATGGGCTAGAAATATAGAAATAATTGAACTTCATAAAGAAGGAATTATAGATGTATTTGCAACCTGTAAACAAAGCTTAATTGAGTTTTATAAAAAAGAAGGATATAAAACTAAGTTTATTACTAATACAGTAGTTTTGCCTGAAAAGATAACTGGAAAAAGACCAAAAGATAAAGTTAGAATAGGAATTTACGCAGCAAAATGTGATGACTGGAGAAAGAATATGTTTGCACAACTTGCTGCAGCTTCATTAATTCCAAATGCGGTAGTTGATATGGTACCGCTTAATCCAGAAGCAAAAAAATTTGCTGATTCAATTGGCTTAAAATTAGAAGGGTTAGATAAAGCAATACCAAGAGAAGAATTATTTAAACGTATGAGTAACAATACTATTAACTTATACGTAACATTTTCTGAATGTGCTCCAATGCTTCCTATTGAAAGCTTTGAAGTAGGAGTACCATGTGTATTTGGTAATAATCATCATTATTTAAAGGATAATGAGTTAGAAAAATATTTGATTGTAAATAATGAAGAAAATCCAGTTGAAATTGCAAATCAAATTAACAACTGTTTAAAGAATGAAAAGAAGGTAATGGAGTTATATAAAAATTGGAAAAAAGAAAACGACAAAAAATGTAGAGAAGATGTAAAAGAATTTTTATCAATGTGAGGTGGACTATGAAAATAAATGAAATAGACAAAATAAAGGAAAAAGACCACATAGTCTTATTACCAGAACCAGATTATGACATAAGAGAAAGTGTAGAGTATAGCTTTAATAATGTAATTTATTTAGATTTTGAATTATCAGAAGACAACGTGCAAAAAATAATTGATTTAATTAATAAAAAAAGTGTTCAACTAATACTTTTTGATTATGCTGAAGTATATAGACAAATATTACCTTATATACATAAAAACAGAAAAATTAAATGGATAATAAAAAACGGCTTAGCTTCAATGACTGATGGAGCAGTAAGAGCAACATTTACAAATCTAATGGAATTCTGTGATAGGGACATGATTGATTGCATTGGTTGCTTAGATTTTGGAGCATTTAAAGTATTAGAAAATGCAGGATACAAAGCAAAATATTTAATGCTAGATATAGAAGAAAAAAAGAGCAAGAAAAAGAATACTAAATCAATTGGATTAATAGGAAATGACTATAATCCTAACCATAATACTTATAATGAATTAACTGCAGTAACAATGGTAGATTATGATTATATAAAAGTATTAAAACAGATGACAGCAACAAAACATTTTATTGAATTCTTTAAACTAAAAGAAAAAGAAGTTGATTCATTTGACAAAGTAATAAAAGATAATTTTATAAATTTATATTGTAATTTTACTTTAACAAATAGAGAATATGTTTTAAAAAGTATGGATTTAGGAGTTCCATGTTTATTAGGAAACACAGATATTTTTGATGACTATAAGTATTTAAAAGAACAACTTGTTTTAACAAGCGATGACGATGTTAATGAAATAGCCAATAAAATAGAATTGATCAGAAAAAATAGTACAAAAATATTAGAAGAATACAAAAAATATAGAGAAGATTATAAAAAGAAATCTAAAAAAAGTGTAAATGATTTTTTAAAGTAAGATAGAAAAGAAGTGATAGTATGAAGAAAAACAAAAGTATCTTATTATCTAACATATTACTAGTTTTATTAATGGTTGCTGAATTTATTTTAAAGAGAAATAATGTAAGTATTTCAAGTTTAGTATTAAAAGATATTTGTATATTATTAATTACAATTATATTTAATATTGCAATAAAGAATGATAAGATAAAAATTAATTATAGTTTAGTAGCAATTATTACTTTATTAGTAGGTTGTGCATTTAAGTCTTTTGACTCATTTGCATTTCTTCTTTTATATTTATTCATAATATTAATTACTATTTCTTTCATGAGTATTACAAAATATAAATTTGAAATATCAATAGTAGGATCCGTATCAATAATAATTGGTTTGTTTATAATATTTGGATTATTAAATATTTTAAAATTTTCAAAAATTATATTATTAATAATAACAATAATCTCACTAGCATACTTGTTAAAAAATAGAGAAAAATCATATAAAATAATTAATAACATGGATATTACTACTTTAACAGTTTTCACTATTTTATATTTAGTTGCAATTATAGGTGGAGTAGGTAGATATATTCATTCATGGGATGAGTATTCATACTGGGCATATGCTGCAAAGACATGTATAAATGAAAAGTCTTTATATGCAGTAATAGAAAAATTAGGAAATACAAGGAATTATCCTCCGGTAGCAACAATATGGCATTTTATAGTAAGTTCATTCTCAAATGAATTTAATGAATCAAGTTTATATATTGGTATATCAACACTTGTATTTATATATTTAATGCCAGTTTTAACTAATATTTTAGAAAATAAAAGAAAATTTATTATAGTTTTTACAGCAGCAGCATTCTCATTTCCATTATTGTTCTCAGGAGCATATACATATACACTAATATATGTTGATTTATTATTAGCTGCAATGTGCACATCTGGATTGATATTATACGATTTATATAAGAAAGAAAAAATAGATAGAAAAATTTATGTATTAATTTTAGTATTAATAACATTATTAAAACCAAATGGCTTTGTATTTTCATTAACACTATTACTATTATTCTATTTAAAAGATTTATCAATAAAAAAGATAAAAATAAAAAATATATTTATAGAAATAAAAAAATATATATTACCTGGAGTATTAATTGTACTAGCATTCATAAGTTGGACATTATTAACAAAGTCATCAATTATTAAGTCAACTTCATATGATTATAATTTAATGCCTGCTGTACTAAAAGCAAATATAGGCCCAAAATTAGAAAAACAATTCTTACTAAATTTCTTTAGTAAACTTGTTCTTTCAATAGACAAAAGTGTAATATTTAGTTTTATTGAAATACCATTATTTATATATTTAATAATTGTTGGAGTAATGTTATATGTTACAGAAGAAGATAAAGATAAAAAAATTATAAAAGTAATATGGCCTTATGTTATAGCATATATAGTTTTCTTCTTTGTTACAGCACTATCATTATTTGTAATGTTTTCAAAATATGAGGCAGAAAACTTAGCTTCATTTGGAAGATATTTAAATCCAATTAATATTGCATTTTTCTTATTTGCACTTTATAGAATTACAAATTTGAAATTAGAAAAAATTATTCCAATAGTTTGCATAATAATAATAGGATTTGTAGGATTTTCACACATTACGTTCTTTTTAACAGATATTAGAGCAAGAAGAGATACTGGCCATGTTAGTGAGGCAAGAAGAGAAAGTTTTAAAGAAGTCATAGAAAATACTGAAGAGGATTCAAAAGTTTTTGTAATAAACCAAACAGATGAAGATTCAATAATGCCACTATGGTATGCAAGATATTATTGTTATCCTAGAACTATTAATTCAAGTTCAACTGCCATAACATGGAAAGTAAAGACAAAAGAAAATGCATGGGATTTAAAGAAATGGGGATTAACTGATAGAAAGTTAGAAAAACATCTTATAGATTATGATTTTGATTATATATTCTTCTATTCACAAACAGACGAATTAGAAAAAGAACTAGATGAATTTGTTGATGACATAGATGAATACGAAAAAGGAAAATTATTTAAAATTATAAAAGATGATCAAAATAATTTAAAATTTGAATTAGTTAAGTAGAGAAAGATAATTCTAAATTAAAATAGAATTATCTTTTTAAATGGCCATTTTATTGCTATCAAAAAAAATATAGTGTATAATTAAAATGGTGGTAATATGAAGAAAAAAGATAAAATCCTTTTTGTTATACCAGCATATAACGAGGCTGAAAATATTGAAAAGGTGCTTAAAGAGATTAAAAAGGATGTTGACTACGCTGATATTTTAGTAATTAATGATTGTTCAAAGGATAACACTAAAGAAATAGTTGAAAAAAATGGAGTGAAATGTATATCCAATATTTTCAATATGAGATATGCAATGGCCGTTCAAACAGGAATAAAATATGCATATGAAAATGATTATGACTATGTTATTCAATTTGACGCAGATGGACAGCATATTGCCAAAGAAGCAGAAAAATTATATAAACATATGTCGGAAACTAATTGCGATATTGTAATTGGATCAAGATACTTAGAAGATGTCGGATATCCATGCCCTTTCTTTAGAAGATTAGGAACTAAAATGTTTGAAAAAATTATCAAAATATTTTGTAAGACAAGAATAGCTGATCCTCTTTCAGGGTTTCAATGCTTAAACAAAAGAGTAATTGAAAGATATTCAAAAATGGGAAATTATCCTGAATTTCCTGATGCTAACTTAGTAATGGAAATGCTATTAAGCGGATATACAATTGAAGAAGTTCCTACTAAAATGCGTTTGAGAGAAGCCGGAGAAAGTATGCATGGTGGAATTATTAAACCAATAAAATATATGATAAACATGTTTTATACTATATTCTTTATACTAATAACAGTTCCAAGAAAGAGAAGTGATAAATAATGAAAAAAATATATTTTATAATTATCTCTGTAATATGTATGCTATATATAATACACGATATAAGAAAAAAAAGATTTTCAATAAAAGAAAGTTTTTGGTGGGTTATAGCTTCAATTGTAATGTTAGTTTTATCAATATTTCCATATTCAATTGATAAATTAGCAAAACTATTTGGAATTGCATATCCGCCATCATTACTATTTGTTTTCTGCGATATATTTCTAATATTTATAATCTTTAGAAATAGCAAGAGAATTTCTGAACAACAAGAAAAAATTACAGAATTAGCTCAAAACGTTGCTATACTAAAGGAGAAAATAAATGAAAAAAAATAAAAAAACTATAGCTTTTTTTAATGGATTTTATATACCTCATTTAGGTGGAGTAGAGAGATATACAAGTAAATTATCTGAACAATTAAAAGAAAATTACAATATTATAGTTGTTACTACTAATGATAGTAATACAAAAAATATAGAAGTAGTAGATGACGTAAAAGTATACAGATTACCAGTATATAATTTATGTAAAAATAGATATCCATTTTTAAAGAAAAACAAAGAATACAAAGAATTATTAAATAAAATCCTAAAAGAAAAAATAGACTTTATTATATGTAATACAAGATATTATCAAACAAGTATATTAGGAGCAAAAGTTGCAAAAGAAAAAAATACAAAACTATTTTTTCTAGATCACTCAAGTAACCATGTTACAGTCGGAAATAAATTATTAGACAGATGTGGTGCAATATATGAAGATTATTTAACAAATAAAATAAAGAAATATAATCCAAAATTTTATGGTGTATCAAAAAAATGCAATGAGTGGTTAAAATATTTTAATATAGAAGCTTCTGGCGTATTTTATAATTCAATAGATGATTCAGTTTATAAAAAGTTTTACAAAGAAAAGAAAAATAAAAAGACGAAAATAAGTTATATAGGTAGAATTATTCCAGAAAAAGGAGTAATTAACTTATTGGATGCTTTTGAAGAAATTAATAAAAAATATAAAAACATAGAGCTAGTAATAGCAGGAGATGGACCAATATTAAAAGATTTAAAAGAAAAATACAAAAATAAAAATATTACTTTCTTAGGAAAAATTGGATATGAGGATGTTATGAAGTTATGTGTAGAAACAGATATTTTTGTTCACCCATCAATGTATCCAGAAGGACTTCCTACATCAATACTAGAAGCAGGAATAATGAAAACTGCAATTATAGCAACTGATAGGGGAGGAACTTGTGAAGTAATTAATGATAAAAAATATGGTTTGATAGTTGAAGAAAACAAAGAAGATTTAGTAGATAAGTTAAGCTATCTATTAGATAATCCTGATAAAATTAAAGAGTTAAAAGAAAATATCCATGAAAGAATAATAAAGAACTTTACATGGAAACAAACAGCAAAAGCAGTTGAAAAGGAGCTAGAAAAATATGGAAAATAAAATTATAAAAGTATGCGTAATCGGTGGTGGAAATATAACAAATACTAGACATATACCAGCACTAAGAAAATTAGATGATGTTGAAATAGTAGGTGTAATTAGTGATGTTCAAGGGAAAATAGATTCTACATGTAAAAAACACGGAATAGAAAATGGATTACTAGTTAATGATCCAAAAAATGACATTGATAAAGTAAAAAAATGTAAATGGTTTAAAGATGTTGATGCTGTAGTAATAGGAACACCACCTCAACAACACTATCCATTAGCTAAACTAGCACTTACATTAAAAAAAGATGTACTTGTAGAAAAACCAATGACAATGAACGAAAAAGAAGCAGACGAATTAATAAAACTTGCTGAAAAAAATAAACTAATATTTAATGTAGTACATAATTTTAATTTTACATGTGGAATGAAAAAAATAAATAATAAAATAGAAAAGAAAAAAGAAAAGTATGGAGAAATAGTATCAATTACAGAAGTTCAATTTACAAACAGAAACAGAAGATTACCTAGTTGGTATAATGAACTTCCACTTGGATTATTTTATGATGAAGCAGCACATTTTATTTATCTATTAAAAAGACATGGTGGAGAAATAAAAATAGAAAATTCACATGCAATATATAATAAAGATAAAAAAGATTCTACTCCAAGAACACTAAGTGTAGATGCTATGGCAGGAAAAGTGCCAGTGCATATGTTTCTAAACTTTAATTCACCTATATGTGAGTGGTATTACATAATTAATTTTGAAAAAAGAATAATAAAATATGATTTATTCAGAGATATAGTAATTGACTTGCCAACAGATAATGAACATTATAGTGGAGATATATTAAGAAATGATATGTCAAAAACATTCCAATTTTGGGGAGGATTTATAAAAAATGGATTCAAAATGATTACAGGTAATTTACTATATGGTCATGAAGATATATTAGAAAAGTTTATTGATGCAGTTAAGACAAGAGAAATTGATGAATATATGAGTGGAGAATTTGGAAAATCAACAGTTAAAACAATGAATGAAATTGTTGATGCAACAAATAAAAGATAATTATGAATTGGATGTATTTAGTTTTATATATAATTTTCTCTGTTAGCGGATCAACACTACTAAAATTTGGATCAACTGCTAAAACTTTATTTACAGTACCATTTGTAAATATGAGTATTTCCACATACACATTTATAGGATTTATGTGTTATGGATTAAGTTTTATATTTTATACAATCCTGTTAAGTAAGTTTGACTTATCCTTTATTTCACCTTTAACAGTTGGATTAGTATATGTGCTTCTTATGATTACAGCATTTATATTTTTTCATGAACAAATTACAGTATACAAATTAATGGGATCATCATTAATACTTATTGGAGTATTATTAATGATTGTAAAAAAATAAAATGAAGAAAGAAACAAACACAATAAGAAATAAAGGAATTAACATTACAAAATTTATATGTGCAATTATAATAGCATGTATTTACCACTATAAAAATACTTTTAAAGCATGGAAATTATTAGACAAAAATATATTATTAAGAGTACTAGCGGATTATGGTTTTCTATTAGTAGAATTATTCTTTATAATCTCAGGATATTTATTCTTTATTAGTTACTATAAAAGAATAAGAGAAAATAAAATTGGATTTCAGTCTTTTATAGAAAAAAGATATTTAAGAATAATACCAATATCAGCTATATCTGTGGTAGTAATGTTTATATTACAACATATTTATTATTACAAATTTGAACATTTCTGGATTTTTAACAATAATGATTTTGTTAATTTGATATTACAAATGACAGGAATACAATATTGGATGAATATGAGTGAAGGTTCACTCAATAATGTAACATGGTATATAAGTGTATTATTACTTTGCTATATTATATATTATTTTATTACCAAGAAAAGTAAAAAATATGGAAATATTATTTATCCAACCATAGTTATAATATTTATATCTTTATTAAAATATGAAGTAGATTTACCAATTATTAATTACTATACAGAAAGAGGATTAATAGCTTTTGGAATAGGAATTATTTTAGGGTTAGTAATTGAAAAATCAGACATAAAAAAACTAAGTAATTGCTCTATTATAGTAATGGCGTTTATACTAATAATGACAGTAATATTCAAGAAAATAGTATTAGGATATTTAGTTTTATTTGTAGATTTAATTATATTTCCAATTATATTAATAAACATTATAAGATTTGATTTCTTATTAGAAAAAGTTAACTTAGAATTCACTGAGAAATTATCAAAAATATCACTTGGAATATATATATGGAACTTACCACTACAATTATTATTTATAATAATAGTTAAATTTAACAATATAAAAATAGATTATAACAATATATATTTCTTTATTGCGCAAATAATAATTCAAATACTATTTGCAATTTTCTCATATAAAGTTATAGAAAAGATTATAAATAAGTTTATAGATAAAAAATATATTTTAAAGTAGGAGTAAAAAATGAAAAAGACAAGTAAAAAAGAAGATTTTGAAGGAAAGAAAATAGCAGTACTTATACCATGCTATAATGAATCAAAAACAATAGAAAAAGTAGTTAAAGATTATAAATCTGTTTTACCAGAAGCAGATATATACGTATATGACAATAACTCTACAGATGGAACAGATAAAATAGCAGAAAAAGCAGGAGCAATTGTTTGTTATGAGTATAAACAAGGAAAAGGAAATGTAATTAGAACAATGTTTAAAGACATTGATGCAGATTGTTATTTAATGATTGATGGAGATGACACATATCCAAAAGAAAATGCTAGAGAAATGTGTGAACTTGTGCTTAATAAGAAAATAGATATGGTTATTGGAGATAGATTATCAAGTACATACTTTGAAGAAAATAAAAGACCATTCCACAACTTTGGAAATGTATTAGTAAGAGGATTAATTAATAGTTTATTTAAAAGCAATGTAAGAGATATAATGACAGGTTATAGAGCATTTAGTTATGAATTTGTAAAGACTTTTCCAGTGTTATCAAAAGGGTTTGAGATAGAAACAGAAATGACTATTCATGCGCTAGACAAAAATTTTTTATTAAAAGAAATTCCAGTAGAGTATAGAGATAGACCTGCAGGTAGTGTTTCAAAACTTAATACTTTTAGTGATGGATTTAAAGTATTAAAAACAATAGCACGTTTATTTAAAGAATACAAACCAAGTATATTCTTTGGAATTATTAGTTTAGTATTTTTAATAATTTCAGTTTGTTTTGGAACACCAGTATTTGTTGAATATTTTAAAACAGGATTAGTTCCAAGAATACCAACATTAATATTCTCAGGTTTTATGTTAATGATTTCCATATTAATGTTTGTCTGTGGAATAATATTAGAAGTAATTGTTAAGAAACATAGGCAATTATTTGAATTATTCTTAATTAACACAAAAAGATAACAAGGAGTTAACATGAAAAATATTAAATTTATAATATTTGTATTAATAATAGTATTATTAAATCTTTCATTTTTACAGAAATTTGAGAAAAGAGAATCAGGTTATGATAAAGTTGGATTAATTGATGAAACTGTATCAAAAACAATTAAAAACAATTATAAATATGAAGAAGACATTAATATAACAAATGATCATTTAAAATATCTAGATATATACTTTAACGTTGACAATGTAGAAGAAACATTTGGAGAGTATAATATAGAAGTATATAAAGATAAAACAAAAATACTTGAAAAAGAGGTTAACTATAATTTAGTAAAATCAACCGGAAAATATAGACTACCAACAAAAAAACTAAAAAATGGAAACTATAAATTAGTAATAAAATATAAAGGTAAAAAGACTAATTTCTCATTAGCATATCAAAAGAATAATAACGAGAAAATACAGATGCAATACTATTATTTAAATATAAAAAAATGTGCTTTATTTTATACATTTATGATTGTATCAACAATACTTTTAGTAATTGCATTCTTTATACTTGAAAAAAAGAAAGAATTATCTATTGAAAAAAGATTTTTGATTATAGCTATACCTATATTTATAGCATTCACTATTTTAATGCCGATGTTTATTGCCCATGATGAAAGATTCCATTGGTTTAGAATATATGAAATAACTGAAGGTGGGTTACTTCCAGAAATAAGGAATAACTCAACCGGATATGAAATGCCAGATGCAGTATATACATCGTTACCATATTCAAATAGAAAATATACTGATGTAAGAGAAGGATTAAAGGATAAATTAGATAAAAATAATAAGTCGTTTATTTCTGATGTTACTATGTCTGTTTATTCACCAGTACAATATGCACCACATGTATTAGGTGTAATAGTAGGTAAATTAGTTACAGATAGACCAGTATTAATAGCATTCATAGGTAGATTTTTTAATATGATTTTATCAATAATATTATTATATTTTGCAATAAAGAAAATGCCTTTTGGAAAGAATATAATGTTATTGTTTTCCATAATACCAATAGCTATAGAAGGATTTACTTCACTTTCTGGTGATGGATTTACGATATGTATTTCATATTTATTAATAGCTTATATACTTAATTTAACTAAAAGTAAGCAAAAGAAATTATTAAAAAAAGATTATGCAATACTTCTTTCTTTAGGAACAATACTTGCTTTCTGTAAATTGGTATATATACCTCTAGTATTTTTATTATATCTACTACCAGAAAAATATTTTAAGAGTAAAAAAGATAAAATAATAAAAATTACTTTAATATGTATAGCATTACTTGGATTTAATCTTATTTGGTTAAAACTAGCCAATCCTTATTTATCTGTATATACTGGAGGAAAATCTAGTTATCAAGTTAAATATATATTTGAAAATATAATAAGATATGTAGAAATATTCTTGTATTCATTTTTTACACAGATAAAAGATTTAATTATATCAATGTATGGTGATACATTATTATGGTCTAATTACATTCATAATTATCCATTAGTTTCTATAAGTCTTATAACTATGACAATGATAACATGTGTATGTGATCAAACTTTAAAAAAACAATTATCTGTAAAAAGTAGCATTATAATGTCAGTAATATCAGTTGCAATTGTTGGACTAATATATACAAGTTTATATGTACAATGGACACCATATGCAAACCCAAATATTATTGGCGTACAAGGTAGATATTTTCTTCCATTTATTCCATTATTATTTATAGTAATAGGAAACTTTATTAAAAAAGACTTTAAAATGAAAGAAAATAGTATAACTCAACTTATACTTATTACAGCAATTATAGTAAATTATATGAGTATAATTGAAATGATAATTGAATTTATTTAAAGGAATTAAATATGAACATATTAGAATTATTTTATAATGTAGTAGCAAAAGAAGCATCTACTGGAAGAGTAGATTGTAATATGATGTATAATGTTCTTTTTGAAACTAAGATAAATAATGGATTTTTATATAAATCACCTGAAAAAGTAAAAGAAAATCATTCTTTTTTCATTCCAACATTAGAAATAAAAAATATAGAAGAGTTCAACGAAGTATTACTTGAGTATTATGAAAAAGCTAAAATTTTTTACAAAGGAAAAATAAATAAAGAAGATGATTTTGATAAAACAATACTTACTCTTTTATGGAATAATGCTACTGAAGATGATTTTAAAAATCCAATTAACTATATACGAAGATACATATCATTTTTAGATAAACCATTTGATTTAGATAGCGAATATAGAAATATTGGGTATAGTGATTTACTTGAAAGCGATATAGAAATAGCTTTAAAAGAAGAACCAATACATGAAGAAACTCCATATGGGTTATACATAAGAAGCACTAAAGAAGGATTTTATTATGATTTTCCAATTATAAGACTTGGAATACATGATAATAAAGCATACATATATGCAGTTCAACAAGATAAAATAAAAAAAGAAGAAAATGATAGGAATTATGAATACCAAAAGAAAATTCATAGAAAACTTTTTAAAGTAAATGATGGATTTGAAAAAGAAACTGAAATAGATAATATTAATAATCCAGAAAATTTAACTGGAATTAGTCCATCAGCACTTGTAGCACTTTCTATATGTTTTTCAAAATTAGAAGAAATGGGAATACAAGAAATAATAGTACCTACATTTTTACCAGTAAGATATAATGCTAAAGAAATGAGTTTCATATATAGAAGAAAATCTATGATTGGAAAAGGATATGATGTTGAGAAAGTAAATGACAGCATTCATGACTTAATAGAAAAACATGAACAAATTCAAAGAAATTTATCAGATAAACTTTTAAGAAATATAAGAAGAATAGAATATAATTTTGAAAATGTTGAACTAGAAAGTTATCCGTATGAATATGATTGCAATAGTCATATAAGATTAGATGAATATAGTGATTGCAACAATAAACTATTAAAAGAAATGTATGAACTTACAAAAAATAAAAGAAAAATAAAATAAAGACTAAGTTTATAATCGAACTTAGTTTTTTTATTTATAAGAAAAGTGCGTTTAATCAAAAAA
>DLOU01000003.1:37820-74222 GCA_002477275.1 Caryophanales bacterium UBA7476 | reverse complement strand
GGTAGAGCAAGGGACTGAAAATCCCTGTGTCGCTGGTTCGATTCCCGCTGGAGCCACCAGTAAGAAAGTACAAAAAGCCTTTTGGCTTTTTTTTATTTATAATTGAAAATCATAATATAATATTTTATAATTAAATTAAAAGAGGAAATAATATGAGAGCGTATTGTAAAAATTGTGATTATGAATTTGATTTTACTCCTAAAAATATGGCAGATTTAGAAAAAATTAATTGTCCAAAATGTAATAATATAGTATCAAAGAATGACAGAAAAAAAGCAATATATACAAGTAAAGATGCTAAAGCAGATAATACTATTATCTTTATACTAAGAATCTTAAGACTATTCTATTTGTTTTTATCTGTAATAGGTATAATTGGATATTTTAATAATAATACAAAATTATTAATTATATGTGGGGTACTTTGTATTATTATTTATATAATTGAAAGAATTTTTGATATTAATTATTTAGGATTACTTCTAATATCAATAGTGGTATCAAGCATAATAGCAATACTAAAAATTAACAAGATAATAATAGGTGTTTTCTTTGGTATATGTTGTGGATTTATTATTTCAACAGTACTTAGAGAAATTTATTTCTTTATAATTAATTTAATAATATTAATAGGAACAAAAAAAAGTAGGTAAACACCTATTTTTTTAGTAAAAATATTATATCCCTAATTATAATATAAATAGTTAGGAGGTAAAGAATGAATTCAGATATAATAGAGTTAAAAAAACTTTTTAAACAAATTAAAAGAGAGGGATATATAGAAAGCAACGATAAAAGTTGGGGTGCAGTAGGAAATACATTTGAAAAATTAATTGGAAAGAAAGAAGAAAATTTTGCCATACCAGATTATAAAACTATAGAAATAAAAACAATGAGAGAAAATAGTACATCTAAATTACATTTATTTAATGCAACACCAGATGGGGATTATTTATTTCCAATAAAAAGAGTTTTAAACATATTAGGATACCCAGATAAAATTAATAAGAATTATAAAGTATTTAATGTTGATGTTGATGCAGTAAATTTTAAGAGTCTAGGATTATATAAAAGAGTAAAATTATCCATTAATAGAGAAGAAAAAAAGGTTGATTTAGTTGCATTTGATATTAATGGAAATGATTTAGAAATCAATACCTCATGGTCTTTTGATTTATTAGAAAAATGTCTAAAAAGAAAAATAAAATATTTAGCTCTAATAAGGGCAAAAACAAAAAATATAAACAAAAAAGAATATTTCTATTATAAAAAAATAGATTTTTATGAATTAAAGAATGTTGAAACATTCATAGATTTATTAGAAAGAGGAGTTATAATTATTACTTTTAAAATAGGTGTATATAGATCAGGAAAAAACAAAGGAAAAATACATGATAGAGGGACCGGATTTTCAATTGATATAAAAAATATTGAATACTTATATAAAAAAATAAAAAAGTTATGATAAATAACTTATTTAGGTTTGGAACAAGGGATGTAAAACAAAAAAACGTTGTTTCCAACGTCATAACATAATGGTCGGGAAGACAGGATTTGAACCTGCAACCCCTTGGTCCCAAACCAAGTGCTCTACCAAGTTGAGCCACTTCCCGAAATATGGTGCGCTCGAAGGGATTCGAACCCCTGACCTTTTGGTTCGTAGCCAAACACTCTATCCAACTGAGCTACGGGCGCGAATTAACTCCCTTAAATTGAGAACATCTAAATAATAACACAATAAAATGATATAGTCAAGCGGTTTTTTAAAATAAAAAAATTATTTAGAAAAAATTTGTTATGTTTTATAACAAGTGATATACTCGTATATATGAAAGGTATAAACTTATGTTGAATTATAATAAAAAAGAAAAGGTATTTTTTTTAGTAATTTTATTATTATTTTTAATAATCACTATTTTTACTTTTAATAATGATTTTATATACAAGAAAAAAATAATGAAAATTTCAAATATAAAAGAAATAAAAGAAGAAGTAGTAACTAATTCAATTGGAATACACGAAAAAATATATAAAAAAGAGATTTCAGGAACTATAACAAATGGAAAAGATAAAGGGAAAAAAATAACTATAGAATATGAAGATACATTTTCTGATGTGGTTACCGAAAGGTATAAAAAAGGAGACAAAGTATTTATTTCTTCAAATATCATAATTGGATTAAAGAGAGATTATTATTTAATTATGATGGTTGAAATATTTATTTTACTTTTACTAATTTTGGGTAGGAAGAGAGGTATATTAACCTTATTCACTGTAGCAGTTAATACAATAATATTTTATTTTGGAATAGATCTATACTTAAAAGGAATAAACTTATTACTTATGTGTATCATTATTTCAATTCTTACCACTATTTTTTCTCTTGTAATTGTAAATGGAGCAAATAAAAAAACATTATCAGCAGTAATTTCAACATTAGTTTCACTTCTTGTATTATTAATAATAATCATAATAACATGCAAAACTTCAAAATATAGTGGTATTAATTTTACAGAAATTAACTTTTTAACAGTTCCATATGAAGATGTATTTATTGCTGAAATATTAATAGGAGGATTAGGTGCAATAATGGATGTAGCTATGACAATTGTATCTGCAATTAGTGAAATAATAGAGAAAAATCCAAATGTATCAACTGAATCATTAAAAAAATCAGGAAAAACAATCAGTACAGATATAATGGGAACTATGATAAATGTACTTCTTTTTACATATTTATGTAGTGGATTAGATAAATTTGTACTTGCATCTAGAAATGGTTTTTCAGTTACTAACTATATAACAAGTAATTTAACAATTGAAGAAACAAGGTTTTTAGTAGGAAGTATAGGAATAGTATTAACAATCCCTATATCTTTATATATAACAATAAAGATGTTTAGAAAGGGGAAGGTGTAAAAATATGAACATAATTTTATTATTAATTCTTTTCCTATTATTAATTTATGTCAGTGGAAAGCATGGTATAAAACTATTTATTTCACTATGTATAAATTTTATTATTCTTATTATTAGTTTTTATATAATAGTACTAGGAATAGATGCAAGATTTATATCACTACTAAGTTGCTTTATAATAGGAAAAATAGTTTTACATTTTTTAAATGGTGATAATATAAAAACTAATTCATCTATGAAAGCGATAGTAATAATACTAGTTTTATTAATTCTTTCAATCTATATAATAGTTATAAAAGGAAATTTAGGAGGTTTTTCAGAGGAAGCTTTTGAAGAAATAAATATGTTTGAATATGAAGTTGGAATTAATTTTTCAAATGTCACAATTGCAATGGTTTTGATGAGTTTAATTGGAGCAATTGTTGATTCATCTATAGCAATATCCTCTGCACTTTATGAAGTCTTTGTAAATAACAAAAAATTAAATCAAAAAGAATTATTTAATTCAGGATTAAATATCGGAAAAGACATTTTATGTACAACAATCAATACACTGCTTTTTGCTTTTTTAGGAGAATTTATGACTTTGATTATTCTATATAAAACAAGTTCATATTCATTTCTTGATATAATAAATAGTAAAGTATTTGTGTCAGAAATTGCAAAAATATTATTTAGCGCCATAGGATGTATATTGATTATTCCAACAACTTCTTATATAACATCCAAGAATTTAAAAAAATAGTGTTAATATGAAATAAGTATGATATTATGAAAGAAAGGAGTGAAAAAATGAAAGAGAATTCTTATTTTGATGGAGGATTACTTCAACTTATAGGTTGGAGAATATTAGGGGGGATTAGTTACAGTTTGTACACTAGGAATATGTTTTCCTTGGGCAATTTGTATGGTGTATAATTGGGAAATAAAACACACTGTTGTTGATGGAAAAAGATTGAGATTTGATGGAACTGCAACAGGTCTATTTGGCAACTGGATAAAATGGTTATTACTTACAATTATTACTCTTGGAATATATTCATTTTGGTTAGACATTGCTCTAAAAAAATGGAAAACAAAACATACACATTTTGCAAATTAAAAAAACTTAGAAAATTTCTAAGTTTTTTATTTAAATATATTTTTTAAAACACTATTTAATATTTTTCTCTCAACTGTACTTGCAGCATTACCAACGAGACGGTCTCCTAATCGTTCCATCTTTTTAGATTTCCTTTGTTTTTCTTTTTCTTCTTCCTTTTTCTTTTTCTCGGCTTCTTTTTCTTCTTCTTTTTTCTTTTTTTCAGCTTCTTTTTCTTCAATTGCTTTTTGCTTTTCTTCTTCAATTAGTTTTGCTTTATCTTCCTCTTTTTGAGTTAAAATTTCATATGCGGATTCATTATCAATAACTTCATCATATTTACCAACCAAAGTAGAACTATTTATAATTTTAGCTCGAGATATATCATCAATTGCTCCCATTAAACTTTGAGGTGGTAAAATTGTAGCTCTTTCAACAATATCTGGTTCTCCATCCTCATTTAAAAAGGATATAAGAGCTTCACCAGTTTTTAAGTTGCCTAGAACATCAACTGTATCAAAACTTGGATTTTCTCTAAATGAATCAGCAACTGCCTTTAAATTTTTCAATTCACTAGGTGTATAGGCTCTTAATGCATGTTGAATTTTGTTTCCTAACTGAGCAAGAATATCACCAGGAATATCAAGTGGAGTTTGAGAAATAAAGAATAAGCCTATACCACGAGATCTAATCAATTTAACGACTTGAGTAATTTTCTTAAGTCTATAACTTGGCATATTATCAAATAGTAAATGAGCTTCATCAAAGAAGAATACCATCTTAGGTTTATCTAAGTCTCCAACTTCAGGACATTTATTAAACAAACTATTTAATAACCATAGCATGAATGAAGTATATAAATCAGGAGTTTTATATAACTCTCTTGAATCTAAAATATTAATATATCCACGTCCATCATTATCAGTTCTTATAAAATCGTTTATATCAAGTTCTGGTTCTCCAAAGAATTTATCAGCACCACTTCTTTCAAGAGCGAGTAAACTTCTTAAAATTACACCAGTAGTTTGACTAGTAATATTTCCATATTTTGTAGTATATTCACCTTTGTTTTCTGAAACATACTGAAGAATCTTTTTTAAATCTTTTAAATCATACAATTTTAATCCTTCATCTTCACTTACTTTAAAAATAATTGATAAAGTAGCTTCTTGTGTTTCATTTAGTCCAAGCATTATGGATAAAACATCAGAACCAATTGAAGAAGGTGTAGCTCTTGTGAAATGACCATTTTCACCAAAAACATCCCATAAAGTAACAGGATATTTCTTAAATTCAAAGTCCGAAATTTTTAAACCTTCTAATCTACTAGCAATATTTTCGTTACTTTCTCCTTCAAAAGCAAGCCCAGCGAGATCACCCTTAACATCAGCTAAGAATACAGGAATACCAGCATCACTTAAACTTTCAGCAATAACTTTTAAACTGACAGTTTTACCAGTACCAGTAGCACCAGTTATTAAACCATGTCTATTTAATTTATTTAAAAGCATTGTCAATTCTTTGTTTTCACTTTTTCCTATTAAAATTTTATTATCTTTATACATAAAATTCCTCCTTAAAAATATTATATCATGAAGTTTTTAAAGTAAAAGAAAAATATGTTATAATAAATATAAAGAAAGTAGGGTATGTATGAAAATTCAATATAATTCATTTTTAATTTTAACTTATTTTTTTATTTCTTTTGGAATATTAATTTTAAATACAATATCACGTGACAAATTAAATAAACTATTATTCTCAAGTTACAAGAGTTCATTATTAAATCCGTTGACGTATATTAGATTAATAACGCACTCACTTGGTCATATAGGTTGGTCTCACTTTATGAGTAATTTCTTATACATACTACTAATAGGACCAATGATAGAAGAAAAATATGGAACCATAAACTTACTAGTAATGATGATTATTACATCATTAGTAATCGGAATATTTAACTTTATATTCAGTAATAAAAGAATACTAGGAGCAAGTGGTATAGTATACATGCTTATACCACTCACATCAGCAGTAAATATTGATAGTGGAAAGATTCCATTAACATTAATCTTAATATGCTTATTTTACGTAGTTAATGAGATTTTTAGATCTTTCTTCAAAAAGGATAATGTTTCACATATATCACATTTTATTGGTGCAGTTTGTGGAATTGTATTTATATTTTTTCCAGTTGATTTTAAAATGTTTTTTTAAGAAATAAATAATAATAAAAAAGAGTTTATAATTCTAAACTCTTTTTAATTGAGAATAAGATTTTTTATAATTTCAATTACAATTTCTTTCATACTTTTATAATTCATTTCAGTATGTTTATGATACACAACTTCATGACATAAATTATCAATTAGTCCGATTATAATATGAACTTTTTCAAGTAATTTATCTTCATTTATACCTATATCTAAAAAAATGTTATATAGCTCATTTGTTAAATCAATTTCTCGATTATAGAAAAAGGAAGCAACTTCATCATCAACATGAACCATTGCCATTATTTCAGCATGAACGTCTTTAGAAATATTGTGTTCATCTATATAAGAATCAATCATATCTGAAATCATAACAATTATGTTATTCTTATCTAATTTAATGTTATCAAGTTTTAAAACAGGATAAAAGACTTCACTACCATATTTAGAAAGACCAGCGATTAATATATCATGTTTATCTTTAAAATATTGATATACTATTCCAGTTGATACACCAGCTTCTTTTGCAATTTCAGCTGTATTAGTATTGTAATAACCACCTGTAGAAATAAGTTTCCATCCAGCATCAATTATTCTTTCTTTTTTTTCAATTGATCTTTTTTGTTTAGGTTCTCTAATTTCATTTATCATAAAATCACCTCAAAGTTACACTTATTATACCATAAAATATAAAAATATGAAAAAAAATTCATATTTTTGTTGAAAATATAAGAATGTAGTATTATAATAAATATGAAATTCATTTCATATTATATAATGTAATGAAAAGTATTAGGAGGAGTATATGTCAAAAGAAAATTTTATAACTTTCAATGATGTTGTAAAATCTTATAATATTGGGGACAAAACATTTAATGCCCTTAATAAGGTTAGTTTCAACATTCCTAAAGGAGAGTTTGTAGTAATATTAGGTCCAAGTGGAGCTGGAAAGTCAACGTTATTAAATTTATTAGGTGGTATGGATACAATTACCTCAGGAAATATTATTGTAGATGGAGAAAATATTTCTGAATATAATAGTACAAAATTAGCTGAATATAGAGCTGAAAATGTAGGATTTATTTTTCAATTTTATAATATTTTACCAACATTAACAGTATTAGAAAATGTTGAAATTGTAAAAGATATAGTTAAGAATTCAAAAAGTGCAAAAAATATATTAAAGGAAGTTGGATTAAAAGAACATGAAAACAAATTTCCTAATCAACTTTCAGGTGGAGAACAACAAAGAGTTTCTATTGCACGTGCAATAGCAAAGAATCCTAAGATATTGTTATGTGATGAACCAACTGGAGCATTAGACTCAAAAACTGGTGTAGAAGTATTAAAACTATTAAAAAAACAATGTGATGCAAATAATGGACAAAACACAGTAATAATTGTTACACATAATGCTTTAATAGCAGAAATAGCTGATAGAGTTATAAGAGTTAAAAATGGTGAAATAGATAAAGTTGAAATTAACAAACATCCAAAGAATATAGATGAGGTATCTTGGTAATATGTTATTCAAGAAAATGCTTCGCGATATAAAAAATAATTTATCGCAATTTATTACAATATTTTTAATGGTTTTAATAGGAGTAATGGCATATTCAGGTATTGAGGCATATATGGATGGTATGGCTGATACAGCAAATATATTTTACTCAGAAAATAATTTACAAGATTTAAATGTCATTGGGGAAAATTTTACAAAAGATGATTTAAATGACATAAAAAAAATAAACCATGTAAAAGATGCTGAAAGAAAATTAAGTTTAACAGCAACAACAGATAATGATAAGACTTTATTACTAAACTTCATTGAATCTAATAATATATCAAAATTTTATATTATAGAAGGTGAAGAATTTAATCCAAATATAAATGGTGTTTGGCTAGATAATTTTTACGCAATTGAAAATAATATTAAAGTTGGAGATACAATTTTAGTAAAATACGAAAATATGGAATTACATGAGAAAGTAAGAGCATTAATAAATGTACCAGATCATCTATATGATACAAGAGATTCATCAGAGCTTTATCCAGATAGAAAAGGATTTGGTTTTGCATATGTTTCTTCAAACGAAATTCCTGAGAGTTTCATAAAAGATATGGTGATGAAAAAAGGAAATATTGATAATGAAGAAGTTTTTGATTTTCTATTTCCAGATTTTAATTATAAAGATTATTTAATATATAATTATGTGATGATAGATGTTGATAAAAAATCAAATAAAGAAAAAGTAAAAGAAGAAATAGAAGAAAAGATTGATAACGCAAAAGCAGTCATAAATATAGAAGATACTGCTTCATATGTAACATATCAAGGCGAAATAGATGAAGGAAAAACTTATATAGGAGTTTTCTCAGGATTATTCCTTTTTATAGCAATGCTTTCTGTAATAACAACAATGACTAGAGTTGTAAAAAATCAAAGAGTACAAATTGGTACCTTAAAAGCTTTAGGATTTAAAAACAGAAAAATACTAATGCATTATATAGGATATGGTTTCTACATAGCAACTCTAGCATCTTTACTAGGACTAGTAGCTGGATATTTCTTTATTGGTAAAGTATTTATAAATCTTGAAATGGCATTTTTTGAAATTCCAAATGGACATCCTATTTTAGGAATAAATTCATACATTGTTGCTTTAATAGTAGTAGCAATAGTTTCATTTATTACATACTTAACTTGTAGGACTATACTTAAAGAGAATCCAGCAGAAACATTAAGGAATAAAATTCCAAATGTAAAGAAAAATTCATTAAATATTACTACAAAAGGTATTTTTAAGAAAATGAATTTCTCAAGTAAATGGAATGCAAGAGACATGATTAGAAATAAAATGCGTACATTTATGGGGGTAGCTGGTGTAGTTGGATGCTGTATGCTAATAGTATGTGCATTAGGAATGCTAGACAGTATGAATTATTTTGTAAAACTTCAATTTAATGATTTATATAATTTTGATTATAAATTAACTTTAAAAGAAAATATCAATAAAGAAGAAGTAGATACATTATATAAAAAATATGGTAACAAAACTTCAAAAACATATGGAATAGAAATAAAAGAAAAAGATAAAAAAGAATCAAATAATATATTTGTAACCGATGCAGAAAACTATGTTAGATTTGTTGATAGAAAAGGAAAATTTATAAAATTAGACAAAGATAATGGAGTATATGTAACATATAAATTAGCTGAAACAAAAGGATATAAAATAGGGGATAAAATTACATGGCATATTTATGGAGAAGATAAATACTATACTTCTAAAATAGTTGGTTTTAATAAAGATCCACAAAACCAAAATGTGACAATGACAAGAAAATGTTTAGAAAGTTTAGGAATAGAGTATTCTCCAGATTCACTATATACAAATAAAGATTTAAGCAAAGTTAAAGAAATAAAAAATGTTGAAACTATTCAAGATATAGAAGAATTAGAAGAAGGTATGACAAGCATGCTTTCAATGATGAAAACTATGCTTGTATTGATAATAACAATTGCGGTATTATTAGGAGCAATTATAATTTATAATTTAGGAATACTTTCATATACTGAAAAACAATATCAATTCTCAACTCTAAAGGTTTTAGGCTTTAAAGATAAACAAATAGAAAAAATATTTATTAAGCAAAATAATTGGATTGCAATAGCCTCAATTATTATTGGGTTGCCATTAGGATTTTATTTAACAGATTGGTTATTTAAAACAGCTATAGAAGAACATTATGATTTTGGAGCAAGTATTACACTTAGAACATATATAATTGCTGCAATTGGAACTTTCTTAGTTTCATATATTATGTCAAGGTTCTTAGCAAGAAAAATTAAAAATATAGATATGGTAACATCACTAAAAGGTAATGAGTAATTACCTTTTTTTTCTTTTATTGGTAATAATAGAAAATATATGTTAAAATTAAATAAATAAAGCATTTTGTATAAGAAAGCGTGATAGTATGAAAAAGATAATGGAATTGTTAGATGATGAAATAGAAAAATATAAAGATAAAAAAAACATCAATGAAACTATAGAACATTTAACAAAGTTCTATGATACAAAAAGAAAAAGTACAAATGCGGATAATTACTTTCTAAGCAAAATATTTGATATTAGCGTTTATTTAAATAAAAAGGAAATGAGAGAATATGTTAAAGCACTTAAGAATAATAAAATATATAAATATAAGAATACTAAAGTTAACAGATTTTTCTTGAAATATTTTACTAAATTATACTTGGATATTTATTTCTATAAATATTTAGAAGAATCTGGATTTACTTATTTTTATGGAAAAAACAAAATACTTATGAACAAAAAAATACAGTATTATTTAGCAGCACTAAAAAGAAAAGAAAAATTTAAGTATTTATTTGGAAAAAAAGTATATATGGATTATACAGAATTAGTTATAACAACAAAATGTAGTTTGAAATGTAAAAACTGTGCTAACTTAATTTCAATGTATGAAAAGCCGTATGACGTGGATGAAAAATTAATAGAACAAACAATAAAAAAATATTTTGAAGCAATAGATTACGTTAGCTTATTTAGAATTCTTGGAGGAGAACCTTTTTGTAATCCAAAGTTAAAAGAATATTTAGAGTATATAGATTATTCAAAAGTAGGAAAAGTTGAAATAGTAACAAATGGTACAATTGTTCCGAAAGATAAAGAAGTATATAAAATTATAAAAAAGAATAATGTAAGAATTTCAATTAGCAATTATGGAAAATATTCAATTAATATAGATAAATTAATCAATAACTTAAAAAAAGAAAATATAGACTATGTCGTAAAAACTAATAATGATTATTGGTATGATTATGGAGTAGTAAAAAAATATAATAAATCAAAAAAAGAATTACAAGAACAATTTAGAAATTGTGATAATAGATGTAAAAGTATATTAAATGGAGTAATGTACTACTGTCCAAGATATTCACATGGATATGATTTAGGATTATTAAAGAGAATTTCAGGAGAATATGTTGATCTAATTGAACTAGATACAAAAGCAATAAAAAAAGCAGTACTGAAAATGATGAAAAGTAGTAAAGAAATAGAAGCATGTAAGTATTGTTTATATGGTACAAAGTATTGTAAAAAAATAGAAGCAGCAATTCAAAAATAACATGCAGTGGTGATAATATGAAAGAAAAAAATAATGAGATACTAAAACAAATAATTAATGAAATAGTAGAAAAATATAAAAAAGAAATAGAGAATAATAATTTTACAAATTTATTTAAATCTATAATAAAAGAATATGAAAAATTTTTAAAACAAAAAAAGGCAAATAAAGAAGAGTATAATGAATTTTTTCTACTATTAGTTTTTAATATAAGTATTACATTAAATAAAGAACAGTTTAAAGAATATATTACTCAATTAAAAAAATATAAAATATATAAGTATAAAACAAATAAAGTAAAAAGAATTGTTCTATACTTGTTTCCTAAAATATATATATATAAATACTATATTAGTTTTAATAACTTTTATCCGTTTTCAACTAAGATTAAAGGAATAAAAAGATTTAAAAATAAAAAGACAATCTATTATTTAAAGACATTATTATATAAAAAGAATATTAAGTATTTGTTTCCAAAATATTTAATAATGGACTACACCGAATTAGTAATAACTACAAAATGCACATTAAAATGTAAAAATTGTGCAAATCTAATATCTAAGTATGATAAACCATATGATGTAGATGAAAAAACAGTTGAACAGAGTATAAAAAATTACTTTCAGGTAGTAGATTATGTTAGTCTATTTAGAATACTTGGAGGAGAACCTTTTTGTAACAAAAAATTAAAAAAATATCTAAAATTATTAGATTATAAAAAAATAGGAAAAACTGAAATTGTAACAAATGGAACTTTAGTTCCAAAGGATGAAGAACTATATAAAATAATTAAGAAAAATAATGTAGTGGTTTCAATAAGTAATTATGGAAAATACTCATTTAAACTAAAAGAATTATGTGAAAAATTAGATAAAGAATCTGTAAAATATAAAATAAAAGATATAGATGAATATTGGTATGATTATGGAGACGTAATAAATTATAATAAATCAAAGAAAGAATTAAGAAAACAATATAGATATTGTGATAATAACTGTAAGAGCATTTTAAATGGAGAGATGTATTATTGTCCAAGATATTCACATGGGTATGATTTAAAATTACTTAATAGAAATAGTAATGAATATGTTGACTTAATTAATAGTGATAAAAAAACAATTAAGAAAAAAATTAGAAAAATGATTATGAGCAATAAACCGTTAGAAGTGTGTAATTATTGTTTATATGGAACTGATAAATGTAAAAAAATAAAGCCTGCGATTCAAATAAGGAAAACAAAATGAAAAGAAAATTTTCCTTATTAATGTGTGTATATGATAAAGAGGATGCATCAAATTTAAATAGTTGCCTGGATAGTATATTTGATCAAACAATAAAACCTAATCAAGTTGTAGTAGTACAAGATGGGCCATTAAGAAAAGAGTTAACGGATATATTAGAAAAGTATAAAGTCGAAAGAGTAGAACTAAAAGAAAAAGTTGGATTAACTAATGGTCTTAATATAGGATTGACAAAATGCAAATATAATCTAGTTGCAAGAATGGATTCAGATGATATATGCATGAAAAATCGATTTGAACTTTTATTAAGAGAATTTTCAAAAGATAAAAAATTAGTTTTAGCAGGTGGACAAATTATAGAATTCGATAATAAAGGTTTAAGAAAAAAAAGAATAGTACCAACTAATAAAAAAGAAATATATAGTTTTTCAAAAAAAAGAAATCCGTTTAATCATATGAGTGTAATGTATAGAAAGGATATTATATTAAAACTAGGAGGATACCCAAGCGAGGATTATTTTGAAGATTATTATCTATGGACAAAAGTATTAGGAAAAGGGTATAATGTAAAAAATATTGATGATATAATAATAAAAGCAAGAAGTGGAAATAAACACATAAAAAGAAGAGGCGGATTAAATTATATTAAACATATATATAAATTTGAAAAAGATTTATATAATGATGGATTTATTAGTTATACAGAGTATATTACTAATTTATCAGAAAGAGTAATTATATCACTATTACCAAATGGTCTAAGGAAAATAATATATAATATCTTTTTAAGAAAATGAGGTGAATGTTATGGATTTGGTTACAATAATTTTACCAGTTTATAATGGGGAAAAATATATAGAAAGATGTATTGATAGTATACTGAAACAAACATATTCTAACTTTATTTTAATTGTTGTAGATGATGGATCAAATGATAAAACAAGATCAATTGTTATGAATTATGATGATAATAGAATAAAATTCGTTCATACAAAACATTTTGGAGTAAGTAACGCAAGAAATATAGGAATAGAAAAATCAAAAGGAAAATATATTACTTTTGTTGATGCTGATGATGAAGTTTCAAACGATTTTATAGAATCACTACTAAATAATTTTGAAAAAAGTGTTGATATTGCAATGTGCCAGTTTACTAAGAAGAATAAAATGTACACAAATAATAAAGAAACAATTTTTATAAATCAAAAAGAGGCATATAAATATATATTAGATAGAAAATATGGTGGATATGTTTGGAATAAGATGTTTTTGAGAGATACAATAATTAATAATAAAATATTTTTTTCAACTAAACTAAATATGGGAGAAGATACTTTATTTACAGCAACATATTTAAAATACTCTAAAAACATAAAAATAGATTTCAATAAAAAATATTATTATAGAAAAAATGAAGATCAAATAACAAATAAATATGATGGAAGTACAACATCAGTATTATTTAGTTGGGTAGCCCTAAAAAAAATTTATGAGAAAAAATGTCCTGAAAAAGTATTAGAAATAAAATATAGATATTTAAAGAAAAAATATGAATTTGAAAAAATAGTAAAAGATTTAAATCCGCCAAAAATGGATATAGATTATGAAGAATTTGGATTTATCCAAAAAGTCAAATTAAAATTATACAAACATTTTTCTAAACTAATTATTTGTATTAAAAGGATAATATGAAATATACAGTTTTAGTAGTTAATTATAACAAAGAAAAAGAAATAGAAAAATGTTTAAATTCAATAATTAATCAAACCTATAAGAATTATGAATTAATAATAGTAGATGATGGTTCTACAGATAAGAGTCGAAAAATTATTAATAAATATAAGAAATATAAAAATGTAAAAATTTACTTTAAAGAGAATACAGGAGTTAGTGATACTAGAAATTTTGCTATTAGTAAAGTAAAAACAAAGTTTTTTCTATTTGTAGATAGCGATGACTATATTAGTGAAAATCTATTAGAAGAATGTGAAAAATATAAAGATTATGATATTTTATCTTTTAATAATTATATAGCGGAAAAAGATAAGATAAAAAGAAATGATGAAAAAGGATTAGTTAAAAAGCAAAACGGAAAAGAAACACTAGTTAACTTCATAAAAAACAATTCATTATTTTTAGTACCTTGGGGATATGTATATAAGACAGAATTATTTAAAAAAAATAACTTAAAATATCCAAAAGGATTAGTTCACGAGGATGTGTACTTAACAACAATAGCAATTTTGAAAGCAAAAAAAATAGTTGTAACAAATTACTATGGTTATTATTATGTTCAAACGGAAAATAGTATCATAAGATCAAGAAATCAAGAAAAGCAAATGCTAAGAATAAAGAGTATTTTATACAATTATGATAACTTAAAGATTTTTTTCAATAACAATATTAAAGACAAAGAATTAAGGGATTTTTATATTGGATATTATGCTAGTGGACTTTTATATGAAGGAATGCATATGAATGGAAAAGCAAAAAGAATTTATATAAAAGAATTAAAAAAGTTGAATATATATGAAGATATATATATTTTTTCTAAATTAAGCTATTTAAAGAAAGTATTATTAAAAACTAGTGTAAGTCTATATTATATGATAATTCCGTTTAATCCTATAATAACATTTATTTATAAAAAGATTAGAAAGGTGTATTATTTGGTAATAAAGCATGAAAAGATTTAATAAAGAAAATATTTTTCAATTAATATATGTAATAAATTCATTAGTTTTTTTAGTATATATACCTATAATAGTAATAATGAAAAGCCAAGTAAAAGATTATGTATATTCTGAAATTACAGATGCAAGAACTAGATTTTGTTTTATATTCAGTATAATTGTTTTTATAATTTTCATAATAAATATGATAGTAGATAGAAATAAATTCAAAACTTTATTAAAAAAGAAAACAATATTTATATTTCTGGGTTTTCTTTTTTGGTGTTACTTATCTACTAGTTTTTCATCAAGTGTAAGAAATTCATTATATGGAATTGAATATAGATATAATGGTTTGCTTGAATTTTTAACATATATTTCATTTGCTTGTTTAGGTTATTCGCTTAATGATAAAAATAGAATATTTTATTTCAGAATATTCACATTTATTGCTTTAATAATTGGAATGCTATGCTTATATAATGTTAATATAAATGGAAAGCTGTTACCCACAAATGATATATCAGGTATTTTCTATAATATAAATCATTATGGATATTTTATATCATATTCAGTAATAATAGTGATATTTCTATTTTTCCATGATAAAAACATTTTTATGAAAATATTAGATTATTTAGTTTTTTCATTCTTTACATATATATTAATAATTAATAATACTTTTGGAACATATATAGCAGTACTGGGAACACTAATATTTTTAAGTGTTTATGCGGTAAAAAAAGAAGTCAAAATTAAATATATTTTATTAATATTAATATTTGTTATTTTATCAGTTAAAACAGAATATAATGGAGAAATGGTAGTAGCTGAGAATTTTAGTCAATTATTATATGATTTTAAAATAATTAATAATGAAAGAAAGTATAGTAAATTTGAATTAGGTGATGACAATAATTATATTTCATATGTTGGAAACTATAGAGGTAAATTATGGATTTATGCATTTAAATACTCACTTAGAAAACCAATTGTTGGATACGGTTTAGATAATTTAGGTGCTCAATATGAAAAAGATAATATTCCAATAGATACTCCACATAATCTAATATTAAACTTAGCTGCAACAGTAGGATATCCAGGAATGTTATTATACATAAGTGGACTTATTATTATAATGATAAAAGGATTAAAAAGAATCAAAGTAAATGATCATATAAAGAACCTAGCATTATTTGTTTTAATAGATCATTTTATTTCTTCAATGTTTGGAATTACAATTTATTATGTTACACCATATTTTATAATAATCTTAGGTATGGCAATAAATTCATATGATGATGAATTGGTAACAAAAAAGGCACGAAAAAGAATTAAAAATTAATAATGCCTTTTTTTAATTTGATAAAATTATACTGATATGATATTATCTAAAGAGGTGATATTTAATGAAAAAAAGAGCTGGAACAATTATATATATAGTGATGACAATTATTTTAGTCTCAACAATAGTATTATTAGGATTAAATCTATATAATAAAAAGACTCTTGATAAAGAAGTAAAATATATTAAAGAGAATAAGAAAAATAGTAGTAGTACTGATAGTACAAGTACATATTTTGAATATAAAAAAGTAGAACTTGCAATAAAAGAATATACAAGTGATTATTCAGAAATACTAGATAAAATTAATAATATTATGAATGATAAAAATTTAAAAAACATTTTATCTGTTAGTAGTATAGAAAAAGATGGAAAAGAATTAAATAATTCAATTACACTTGTTAACAACAAAGAAAAAGAATTATCTGAAGAAATAAAAAAGTTATATGCTTTAAATGAAAAAGAAGAAATTCTTAAATATATTGAAAATAAGAATACAAGCAAGAAGTATATAGACTTATACAAAGAGTACATGTTCAACGACGATGATTTAGAGAAAAATAAAAAATCAATTGATGATTTAAATAATAAGTATGAAAATATATTAAAAACGGATTTAGAGGTTTTAAATTTATTAAAGAATAATGCATCTTCATGGACAATAAGTGAAGGAAAAATAGGATTTTATTCCAATGATTTAATGAATACTTATAATGAATTAATAAAAAAAATTAAATAGAGAATATCTCTATTTTTTTTTGAAATCATATGATATAATATAAACATATGAACAATTATTCAAATGAAAGGATAATAATATGGATAAAAATATAATAGACGAAGACAAGTCATTAAGAGTAAAGAAAAATTTAAAAGATGATGAATTATTAGTAGATATGAGTGAATTATTTAAGGTGTTTGGAGATAGTAGTAGAATTAAAATAATTAACTGCCTTCTTGAAAGTGAATTGTGTGTAAGTGAAATAAGTTATATTACAAATTTTACTCCTTCAGCAATATCGCATCAATTGCAAATATTGAAACAGATGAAATTAGTGAAAACAAGAAGAGAAGGTAAAATAATTTATTATAGTTTAAAAGATGAACATGTAAGAAAGATTTTTGAGATTGGATGTGAACATATTGAAGAATTATAAATTAAAAATTAATAATTTGGATTGTGCTAATTGTGCAAGAATAATAGAAGAAAATCTTAACAAAGATGAAAAACTAGAAAATGTTATAATAAATTTTTCAAAGTCGACTATATCTTTAAACAGTGAAATTGATAATATTACAGATTACTTGAATAAAAAGATAGAAAAAATTGAAGATGGAGTAACAGTAAGTGAAAAAGAAGAAAAAAACAAAAGTAAATATTTAATTAACTTAATAATAGGTATAGCATTAATACTAATATCGCTAATAATAAAAAATAAAGTAATTAATGAAATAATTATTATAATAGCTTACATTGTATTATTAGAAAAAACATTTATAAAAGCAATGAAAAGTTTATCACAAAAGATAATGAATGAAAATTTTCTTATAGTAATATCATGTATAGGTGCATACTTTGTTGACAAAAAAATGGAAGGATTAATGGTAATTATTCTTTATACTATAGGTAAAATTTTAGAAGAAAAAGCGGTATATAAAAGTAGAAAAAACATTAGCGAATTAATGGATATAAAAGTGGAAAAGGCTAATATCAAAAAAGATAATAATATAATAGAAATAGAAAGCAGCAAAATAAAAGTAGGAGATATATTAGTTGTTAGAAAAGGGGAGAAGATAGCTGTAGATGGAATAATAGTAAAAGGAGAAACTAGTCTTGATTTACAATCACTAAATGGGGAAAGTAAACCAAAAGAAGTGGAAAAAGGTGATGAAGTTTCTTCCGGAAGTATTAATTTAGAAGGAGTTATAGAAATAAAGGCCCTTAAAGAATATAAGGATAGTAATGTATCTAAAATTATTAACTTAATAGAAGAAGCAACTGACAAAAAAGCAAAAAAAGAAACACGTGTAAGTAAATGGGCAAAGGTTTACACACCTACGGTATTTATACTATCAATATTGGTAGGAACTTTATTACCAATAATAACTGATCTTTCATACAAAGAAAGCATATATAGAGCTTTAACTTTCTTAGTAATATCATGTCCTTGTGCTATAGCAATAAGTGTTCCACTTGCATATTATTCAGGAATTGGTAAATCAAGTAAAGAAGGAGTTTTAATAAAAGGAAGCGATGTACTAGATTATTTAAGAAAAATAGATACAATTTGCTTTGATAAAACAGGGACTATTACAACAGGAAACTTTAAAGTAAAAAAAATAATTAGCCTTGATAATAAATATAATGAAAATGATATTTTTAAATACATATATAATGCTGAAATTTATTCTGTACATCCAATAGCTAAGACAATATTAGATTATAAAAAAGAAAAAAAGATAAAAATAAATAATTTAAAAGAATATACAGGAAAAGGGATAACATATGAATATAATGATAAAAAGTACAAAGTGGGAAGTAAAAAGTTTACTAAGTATAATGAAGAAGAAAAAGAAAATACATATATATATTTAAGTATAGAAGATAATGTAGTTGGATATATTGAACTTGAAGATGAAATTAAAAGTAATACAAAAGACATAGTTAATAGTTTAAAGAAAAATGATATTAGTATTTATATGTTTAGTGGAGATAAAAAGGAAGTGGCGGAAAAAGTAGCAAAAAAAGTTAGTATAGATAATGTTAAATATGAGATGTTACCACAAGATAAATATAATGAGATAAATAGCTTAAAAAAGGAAAATAGAATTGTATCTTTTGTAGGTGACGGAATAAATGATGCCTTGGTTTTAAAAGTAAGTGACGTAGGCATTTCAATGGGATTAAAAGGAACAAGTGCTGCAATAGAAGCAAGTGATGTTGTAATTATGAATGATGATATTTCGAAGATAAAAAAGGGAATAGATATTAGTAAGAAAACAGATATCATTATAAACGAAAACTTGATTCTTGCTTTTACTATTAAAGTATTAATTTTAACACTAAGTATATTTGGAATATCAACAATGTGGCAAGCAGTGTTTGCAGATGTAGGTGTGACATTAATTGCAATACTTAACACATTAAGAATATTAAAAGGTAAGAAAAATTAAATTGTTTTCATACCTTTTTCTTTTACAAAAAAAATATGTATGATATCATTAAATAGAGGAGTAAAATATGAAGAAAGATAAAGTACTAACTATAATTGAATGCTTAGTTGTTTTTTTTATGATATTTATATATAATTCATTTTTTTATGGTACATATGACCATATAATAGACTTTACCCATTGTTATAGCATAGCAAATGGTCTTAAAATATATAAAGATTTTAATATAGTTGTTGGACCAGTATATCCAACACTTATGGCATTTTTATTAAAACTATTTGGGAAAAACTTTTTAGTATTTGATATAGTTAATTCAATAATTGTAGTAATAATTTATTTAATTATAAAAAAACATAATAATAATACCATGTCATTACTCACTATATCAGTCTTCTTCATTGTACTTGTAGCAAAATATAATACATTTACATTGTTATTATTTTATATAATTTATTATGCAGATAGAGGAAATAATAAATATAAAGATTATATAATTGGTTTTTTATTAAGTATAACTATTTTTACAAAAATAAATATGGGATGCGCATTNNTTATTCCAACAATAATATTAAATTTAAAAAACATAAAAATTGTATTAAAAAGATTTATATCTTTTTCTATAACATCATTAACAATAATAATAATTATGATTATTAATGGAGTATTTAAAGGCTTTATAAATTATACGATTTTAGGACTATTATCTTTTTCTAAAAATTTAACTTATGATTTTTCAATTATTTTTATAGTATTATCCATTATATATATAATTAAAAACATAAAGAAAGACAAATACTTAATTTATATGCTTTGTTATTTAGGAATGAGTTATCCATTATTTGAAATTCGCCATATTTTTCTAGCAATTTTTCCACTATTTGTTTACATAATAGACGAGCAAAGAAAAAGAAATGTTTCTATTTTTATATCAATTATTGTAATAATAATCTCAATACTAATATTTATTAGTATAAATATTGAAGATTTAAATAGAGTAAGGACAATAAAATTAAAAAACAAATATTATATTCAAGATAAGGATTATCTTGAACAATATAAAATAATTCATAAAATAAATCAAAAATTATCTAAAAAAAGAAAAGTCTATAGAATATTTTATTTTTCAAGAGATTCTTACTTATTTAAATTAGATTTAAACGAAAATATAAATAAGTATGATTTCATATGGACAGGAAATCTGGGATATAAAGGGAAGGAAAAGTATTTAAGAGAAATTAAAGATTATTGTAGTGACAATAAATGTATGTTTATTATTAATAAGGATTGCATATATAATAGATTAAAAAACGAACAGATAAATTTGGAAATATTAAAATATGTAGAAGAAACTTATGATGAATATTTAGAAAATGAGTATATTAATGAAACAGTTTATTCTGTTTATACTAATGATAATAAGTTAATAAAAGATTAAGGTGACTTGAAATGAAAAATAAGAAAAGTAAAATAATTTCAATATTAATAATAACTTTTTTGTGTGCTTGTTATACTATAAAAAATTATGACAAAAATAAGGATACTTTTTATTTAATAAAAATAGGCGAGTATATATTAAATCACGGAATAGATTTTAAAGAACACTTCAGTTTTATTCAAGGATTAACTTATACATATCCTCATTGGCTTTATTCTGTATACGTATACATAATATATAATAAATTTGGTTTTCTAGGTGTTCATATAAATAATATAATAAGTTTTATACTATTGATTCTATCTATATATATGGTAAACCTTAAAGTAAATAAAAATGACTTTTTAGCACTCTTTGTTTCAATAATAAGTATATTTATTTTAGGAGATTTTATAGTAGCAAGGGGTCAAGTTTTTTCAACTATATTATTATTTTTAGAAGTGTATTTTATAAATAAGCTAATAGAAACAGGTAATAAAAAATATATTATTTTCTTAATGATATCATCACTTTTAATAGCAAATATTCATGGAACAATCTGGCTGATGTTTTTTATATTTTTTATGCCGTTTTTTGGTGAGCAAATTATATATTTATTAATAAAAAAGAAAAATAGAAAAAGAATAGAAATAGGAAATATCAGTATTGAAAAAGTTAATAATATAAAGCTGGTTTTTGTAGCTTTTATACTATGTTTACTAATGGGATTATTAACACCAAGTAGAATTTGCTATACATATGTATTTAAAACGATGTTAGGTGATAGTCAAAAATATATAAATGAACATCAACCACTCCAACCAATAAAAGAACCATGGTTCATTTTTATTACTTCGATTTTCTTCTTTATTAAAGGCAATGTAAAGTTAAGAGATTTATTTATGATAATAGGAATAATAATTCTATCTTTAATATCAGTAAGATATATTTGTTTCTTTTACACTATTGTATTACTTTATTTAACCAAATTATTAGTTAATGAATTTAAAAATAAAAAAGATAATACTTTGGAATTATTAGGTAATATTATTTTTAATAGAGCAAAAGTTTTAATACCTTTATTAGTATTAATAATTATAGTAGGAATTATAGGTTTAAAGAAAAATTTAAAAGGGGATTATATTAATAAAAAAGTATATCCAACAGAGGCAGTAGAATATATAAAAAAGAATTTAGATTATAAAAATATACGAATGTATAATGATTATGACATAGGAAGTTATATATTATTTAATGATATACCAGTTTTTATTGATCCAAGATGTGATTTATATTTCAAAGAATTTAATAAAAAAGGATTAGATGTTTTTGACGATGCTATAAATCTTTATAAAAAAATAACTAGTTATAAAGAAATATTTGAGAAGTATAATATAAATTATGCGTTATTTAATAAAAATGATAATTTATACTATATAATAAAAGAAGATAAAGATTATGAAGAGATTTATAAAGACGAAAATTTCGTCATATTAAAGAAAAAATCAAAAGATGATTATTCAATAAACATAAAAAAAGAGTCAAATAATTAATAAATTTATTGACCCTTTTTTTATTATTTAATATATCCAGCTTTTTTAAATACATCCTCTAAATAATCTCTTGTTTGATCTCCTGCAATTCTATATTCAGATAATTCTTTTCCTTTTTTAAAGAATAATACTGTAGGAGTACCAGTAACACCATAATTAGCATTTAATTCTTCATAAACACTATCAGGTGTATTAGTAAGATTTAATTGAACATATTCCAAATTATTATCTTTCATAAACTCAGAAAAGACAGGTTCAAATGCCTCACAATGACTACAACCATTTTGAACAATCTCAACAATCATATCCTTTTCATTCTTTATATTATTTTGAAAAGTATCATAAGTGATTGTTCTAGTACAACCAGTAGTAAAAATACATAAAAATAATATAATTCCAAAAAATATTTTCTTTTTCATAATTAATCTCCTATCAAAAAAAGTATATCATATATTGTTTCTAAAATCAAAATAAGTTATAATTAATATAGAATAGGAAGGTGTGTAAATATGGTATTTAGAAAACCGTATGCATTTTTAATAAAGAACTTTAAAAAAATTCACTTATTGCTATTAATACTATGTGGATTTGTATACTACAAAATATTTGTTTTAAAGGACTTTATAAAAGAATTTTTGCTATATGGAACATACAATAAGAATTTAGAAGGAATAAGTACAAAAATAGGTTTCCCAGTTTATTTTTCAATAGCAATGATAATAATAATCACAATTGCAATGATTATCTTATTAGTATATAAGAAAAAGCCTTGGAAAATATATCTAGTTATACTTTTTGACTATATTTTAATGATATATGGACTAATATCGGTAACTAGCTTTTTTAATGCATTTACTGTGGTGGATACAACAACTGGAATATTATTACCAAGAGATATTGTAAATATAGCTAGTATAATACAATATCCAGTTATATTAATAATTATAATGCGTATAACAGGATTAGATTTAAAAAAATTTAAATTTAATACTGATGAAGAATTTTTAGAGCTAAGTAGTCAAGATAGAGAAGAATTTGAAGTAAATATTGATATTGATAAGACTTCATTTAAAAGATTATTTAATAGACTAAAAAGAAATATTAATTATGTATATCAAGAACACAGATTTATTATAAATATTATTCTTGTAGTACTTGTAATATCATTAATTGGATATAATTATTATTTCTTTGGAGTAAAACATAAGAAGTATAAACAAGGAGAATCTTATAAAATAGGTATTTATGAAATAAAAGTTAATGATGTTTATATAACAAATAAAGATGCAATAGGTAATGTATTAGAAAAAGATACTAAGTTTGTAATAGTAAAAGTTAATATGAAAAATCTAAGTGATTCAAAAGTAAATCCAAATTTTGAAAGATTTCATTTAATGAATAAGAATATAAATAGAATAAACACAATTTATTATGACGATAGTTTTAATGATATTGGAAAAGGTATATCAAAAGATAATAATTTAGCAGCAGGAGAGTCAAAAGACTTTTTGTTAATTTATAAAGTTCCAAGTAAGTTAAGTAATAAAAAATTTGTTCTTTATTATCAAGAATATAACGGTACAAATAAAACATATCCTAGAAAAATAAAACTAAGTTATAATGACTTAAGCAAAATAACTAGTTCTAAGAAGTATAGTATAGGAGAAGAAATTGAATTTAAACCATTAAATGGAAAAGCAGATGAAATAATAATAGAAGAGGCAGAATTTACTCAAAATACAAGTTATAGTAAATATTTATGCACTAATGGTGCAAGTTGCGGGATAAGAAGTGTAAATATAGCTGCAAAAAAAGGTGAAAAAATATTAAAAATATCATTTGCATCATCTGATTATGAAGGTAAAGAATTTATTGACTTTACAAGTCGATATGGTATAATAAAATATGTAGATAATGAGAATAAAGAACACAGTGTTGAAGTAAAAGATAGCGTTAATACGGATTATGAAGGTAAAGAAATATATATGAGCGTTCCTGATGAGACTGCGACTGCGAAAGAAGTATATATAGATTACAAAATAAGAGATAAAGAGTATATTGTTAGAATAAAATAAGGAGATATCGATATGGATAAGAAAAAAATAATAAAGTATGTAACAATTCTTGGAATAGTAATTGCAGTAGTTTTATTAGTTTGGTTCATAATACTAAATCCACTAATAGATTTTCACAAAAAAGAGAAATTATTAACAGAAGCTGGTGAAAAGTATTTTGAAAGAAACACTGTTTTGAAACCTGATGAAGGTGAATTAAGTACAGTTACTTTAAGTACATTATTGAAACAAAAATATATAATTTCAATGAGAACTACATATGGAAAAAAGAGCTGTGATGTAAATAAATCTTGGGTAAAAGTAAGAAGAAAAGAAGGAAAATATACTTACTATACTAATCTAGAATGTGGAACGATGAAATCCACTATCGATAATGAAGGACCTGTTATTAAATTAAAAGGAAAAAAAGAGATAGAAATAGAACAGGGAAGTAAATATACTGATGAAGGTATCGAAAGTGTATATGATGATACTGATGGACAAATGAAAACAGACAGTGTTAAAGTAAGCGGAACAGTGGATACCAGTAAGATAGGTACTTATAAAATTGAATATAAGATAGTTGACTCATTAGAAAATGAAACAAAAGTAGAAAGAATTGTAAAAGTAGTTCAAACATTAAATGCAGTAATAAAGAAAGATACTGATAAAGATAATATATACAAAGGTGAAGTTGAAAATAATTATATAGAGTTTTCTAATATGCTATTTAGAATAGTAGGAATAAATAGTGATGGAACAGTAAAAATAGTAAGTAATGAAGCTGTTGGAACAGTTAATTATAAAGACATAAATAAATGGTTAAATGAATATTTTTATAATCATCTAACAGAAAAGGCAAAGAAATATATAGTAGAAGAAGAATTCTGTAGTAGTAAAATAGAATCAAATAATACAAACAATACAACAAGTTGTGATACAAAAACAAAACAAAAAGTAGGACTTCTTTCAATAAAAGATTATAACAATAGCTTAAAAGATAAAGCTACATATTTATATCCGATGAATGATGAATGGACTAGTGATTATGAGAATGATAAAAAGGGATGGTCAATTAATACTTCCGGGGTTTATTCATCAAACAGCATAAACGATATTTATTCTTTATATCCTGCTATAAACCTAAAAAAAGGAATAAAACTAAAAAAAGGTGATGGAACAAAAGAAAATCCATATGAATTTTCGAAAATAACTGCTGGAAAACCTGGAGAATTAATAAATACAAGATATACAGGAGAGTACATTAATTACGGTGAAACAATTTATAGAATAATAGAAGGAAATGATAATAATAATGCAAAAGTAATTGTAGAATCACCAATTAATTCTTTAGAAAGTCATCTAGCTGATCCAGGTGAAACAGTTTATAATCCTAAGAATAATGGAAATGTAGGATATTATATAGAAAATAAAGTAAGTAAGGTTATAAAAACTAATATATTTGTAAAACGAAAAATAGGAGTTCCAATATATACTGGTGTCATAACATACTCTGGAGAAAAGACAGTAAAGAATTATTCTGTAAAATTAGCTGCTCCTAATATGTTTGAAATGTTTGGAGGAACAAGTGGAAATTGTTGGTTAATTAATTCATCAAAAAATGATAAATATAATTATATGGTTGATGTTTTAAATAATGTAGTGTATAAGGATAACTCACAGTTTAAAATGGCTCAAATAAGATTCACAGGTTATATAGATAAAGAAGTAACAATTTTATCTGGAAAAGGAACTATAGATAATCCATATATTGTTCAGAAATAAAATAGCAAAGGAGTACTTATGAAAAACAAAAAAACAATTAAAATTTTAATGATTATTATTATTATTTCAATACTTCTTGTAGCAATTTTGATTTCTATCATATTAAAGAAAGTGATACCAATATATTCTATCAGTGATAGAACTCAAACCCTTGCAAAAAAACAAAAAGAAGATGATACAGTGTTTGGATGGCTAAGAGTTCAAGGAACAAACATTGATTATCCAGTAGTTTATTCACAAACGGATAAATTTATCAATGAAGAATATGACTATGATTATCTGTGGACAAATAGTATGTCAACAACGTTAAACTCAAGAGTACTTATTTGGGGACATAATATTAGAAATGTTTCATCAAAACCACTCATTAATGAAAAAAAATTCAACTACTTTGAAAATTTACCAAGCTTTCTATACTATGATTTTGTAAAAGAAAATAAATATATTCAATACACAATAAATGGAGAAAATCATTTATATAAAATATATGCTGTTTCTATGATTGATAAAGATGATTTTAGTTCAGATGAATATATGACAAAAGAAGATAGGAAAAAATATGTTGAGGAAGCTTTAAAAGAAAGTTACTTCAAATTTGATACAGAAGTAAATAGTGAATCTAAACTAATTACTCTGGCAACTTGCACCAGATTCTTTGGAAATAATGCAGTAATAATAAGAGTAGATGGAGTAAGTGTTGGAGAAGAAGATAAAATAAAAAATTATAAAGTTGAAAAAAATAATAAAAATTATGAAAAAGTAGAAAAAATAATGAAAGGAGACGATAAAGATGAATAAAAAGAAGTATCAAATTGGGGTAAAAAAGATTGCAAAAACATTGTTTATACTAGCATTAATGATTTCAACAGTTCGAGTTTTTGCTGAATCACCTGGTGATAGTCAAAGAGAAAAAGAATCAGAAAAATTATATAGTGATAGCTGTGCATCTGATTATGACGATGCAAAAGATGTAGAAAAATGTAAAAAAGCAGCTGCAAGCTGTTATACTAAGTTAAAAGGTGAATTTCCTTTTAAATTAAGAAGTGATGATAACGATAATTTTACATTAAGTATTGAAAACGACACATCTAAAACTGTAAAATTTAGAGTTAAATATAAGTTAACGATAAATGGTGCAGGACAACCTGAGGTTTCAAAAGAGGTTGAAATTAAAGCTGGAAAACAATATAAAGAAACATTTGCAACAAATTGGAATGAATCAACTACTGTTATAATTGATGCAAATGCAGAATTAATATCTGATTTTACTGCAACAGCAGAAATTGATGGAAAAAATGAGAATGTAAATTGTAGTGGTAAATATTTTGCAGTAGCAAATACAGAAATATCAGCTACAAAGAAAGATACATTTGATAATCCTGATTACTATGAAATACAAGGAAGTAAATGTTATAAATATCTTAATGGAACTTTAACTAAAAGTGAAGTAGGTAATTATACAGATTTAATTGATAAATATTCATATAACAGTATAAAAGGATTATCAACACCTAATGGAACTGGTGATGTTGCTTTTAAAAAGACTATGACTTATTGCTTTAACAAGACAATTTCAAAGAGGGATAATTCATTAATTAAAAATATTTATAAAGCAGCAAAATCAATTTATAATTCAAAACAATCATCAGAAACAACTAATCAAATGGATCCATTAATTCCAGGTTCAGTCGAAGTAAAAAACCTAAAAAATGCAATAAACCTAACCTGTGATGCAGTAGGAAAATTGGATTCTTCAACTGGAAACTATATAAGTGAAGGAAACGTTAGAAGTTTTTATCACTATTTAGAGCCTATAAAAAAATCAATAAAATATAATTATAATTATAATAATCCAACAACGGTTGATATTTGCGAAGTTAATTGTAGAGAAGATTTAACAATTACATATGGGCCTCCGGTTGCAGTAATGGCAGGATTCTGTTTTGAATATGAAGTAAAAGTGGAAAGTAAAGTTACATGTGATAGTAAAATTTATGAAAATGGAGCACCGGAAATAGAGAAATATCAAGTATGTGAACCAACACCACATTGTAATAACGGTTACAGCCAAGCTGAATATCAAGCAGGACCTAATGAAGAGTTTGATGAATGTATATATAAAACAGATGGCGGTAAATATACACAAAAGGCAATAAACTCATGCTACGAAAAAGTATATGGAAAATCAAAAAAACAAACAAAAACAAAAACAAATTTGGCATTAAATTACGAAAATGTTGAAAGAATGGCAAATGGAATTAGCGAATGTAATCCTGCAAACGCTAATACTTCAAGCTCATGGTGGAATGTATATAACGCATACAACTCAGGTGGTTATTATGGCGGTTATTATACACCATCAGGAGGATTACATTGGGAAAAATATACAAAAGGACCATATTATGCAGATCAAGATAAAACTGAAGAAATACCAGTAATGGATAACTGTCATTGGAATGGTTATGCAAGATTTTATTTTAACAATACTATAAATGCCCAACGTGTTGTTCAAAATGATGCAAAATCCGGTTATAGATATGACGGTTGGGATCGTCTTTGGGTATGGGAATATAGTCCAAGTGTAGGTCCTCCAACTCGTCGAAATGTCCCTGCAGGTATCAAAGATGGAAAAGTAATAGGTGGAGATTGGTGTTCAGATGAATGTTGGTATAATTACTCATGTAATGGAAAATATTACAATCAAGTTGCTCCTTATAATGTAGTAGGAGATAATTCAACACATTTAAGTGCAGAAGCACAATATAATCTTGATTATAATGATTATTTAGCTGCAGTTGAATCATGTAGTGCAGCTGCAAAATGTGATACTACAACAGCAACTTATAAGATGACAATTAATAATTTAGAAGGAACATCAAAGATATGTGAAGTTGGTCAAGATGATGATAATTGTACATCATGGACTGACACAGGAAAATCAAAAAATCAATGTGAATATAATACAAAAAATCCAAGCGAAAATGGAATAACTGCTCCTCTTTCAACTGGAGATAGTAAAAAAACTTCAATAGTTCCAACTGATAAAGTAAAATCAAAATGTAATGATATTGGTTCTGGTTCATTATTAACATATAATGACACTAGTATAAGAGAAATAAGTGGAGTATGTGCTGGAGTTCCAGGAGATAATCAACACTATAGAACAATAATTGGATTCCCAGGTTCTTGGTTATATATTAAAAATTATAAGTATTATTATCATAATCCTAAGGATATGACAAATTATGAATTTGTTCCTGGAAAATATTGTGTTGGTAACGATATTCATACAGTAAATAAGGCATGGTGGAATTGGGATCAAGTTGATCAAAGAAGTTCTACTAAAGTAAGTAATTTAAATACTGAAACAAAAACTGATGCTGGTGGAAAACAAATAACAGTTTTAAAGAATGGTAAATACAACATAAAAGCATTTGTAGAAACATTTGGAAAAGCACATTGGAAATTTAATATAAGTTGCTTCTATGCGGCAGTTGAAGAGGAACCACCAGGAGGAACATGTGAAGATAATAAATGTTGCTATAGCGAAGATGATGAATGTTGTGGCGAAACTTGTCCACCAGATGACAAAGGCGGACCACTAGACTACACAACTAAAGCAGCAGCACTTGATGATTTATTCCCTGCAACAGAAAATACTTCTTCAGCAGNNAAAACAAGTAGTAAAACTATTGAATCAGTTGCACCAACAAAATTAAATATGACTAATAGTGACAGTAAGAGTAATCTACTTAAAGTAGAAAACTCTACTGTTGCTAGTAGATCTACTGGATATAACTGGACATGTAATTCGAGTACATTATTTATAAAGAATTATCCAATTGCACCAACAGCACTAATTGCAAAAATTCAAACAAAATATGAAAAAGCAGATAGTGTATATAATGATAAGTCAGAATTAGATTTTGCATTTAGAATTACTCCAGAACAAATTAAAGCAATAAGAAAAAGTAATAGTTCAAAATCAAGAAAATCAAATCCTTATGCTATAGTAGGAAAAAACCATTATAAAAATAATGATAATGATATAAATTTCTATAAGAGTTCGTTATTAGGAAATAGCAATTACGTCACAGATATAGCAGAAAAGAAAGGTGCAGCAAAGAGCCGTAATAAAGTAAATCATACATGTAATAATATGATAAACGGAAAATGTGATAATCTCTCTGAATACATTAATAAAGTTAAAGCAACATGTAAAAATTTAAACGAATAATAGGAGGTGAAAGGTAATAAATGAATAAAGGAATGGTCATGATAGGTGTAATTATAATGGCTATATTTGGTATAATAGCTATCAATATGATTACATCACAACAAGTAGGACAGGAACTTGATTATTATCTATTAAAAGATACAACAGAAGCTGCCATGGAAGACGCAATGTCATATGAATTCTATGGTGAGACAGGTATTAATAGAATGGATAAAGAAAAATTTATGGAAAGCTTTATAAGAAGATTTGCAGATAGTGTTGATGCAACTCGTACATATGATATAGAGTTTATAGATTTAAATGAAACACCTCCGAAGGTTAGTGTAAGAATAAGTTCAAAAAGTAATTTTATTAATTCAAATGAACAAACAGATATAACAACATCAGTTGATATGGTTGTAGAATCGGATTATCAAGATGATGTATTTACAACTAATCTATTAGACAAAAACAATAAGACAAGTACTAAAGATTATACAAATAAGATGAAAGAGAATTAAAAGGGAGCAGATAATATGAATAACATGTCAACAGGCTTAAAAAAGTTTTTAAGTAATAAAAATACTGTAACTATCTTGGGTGTAATCCTAATGGTTGTTGTTATATACATTGGATACAATTGGCGTGTAAATGTAGCTACAAATCCAATTGAAGTTCCGTATGCTATTAATACAATTTCTGCAGGTACTTTAATTACAGAAGAAGATGTTGGAACAATTGAAGTACCGCCTGCAATGTTAGTAGGAGATGCAATTAGAGATAGTCAATCAGTTATTGGTAAATATACTATGGCTGATACAATAATTCCTGCAGGTAGTTTATTCTACTCACGTGCAGTATGTGAAGAAGAACAATTACCAGCAAGTATAATATTAAAATATCCAAAAGGTTATGTTCTATATTATATGGCAGTAAACATGGAAACAACATATAGTAACTCAATTTATCCTAATAACTATATTGATGTATACCTAAAAGCTGACATTAAAACCAAAGAAGGAGAATCAACAAGCGTAACATTTGGTAAATTACTAGAAAACGTTAAAGTATTAGCAGTAAGAGATTCAAATGGTAAAAATGTATTCTCAAATGTTGATGAAAATACAACACCATCACAATTGATATTTGCAGTGCCACAAGATTATTACTTGTTATTAAAGAAAGCAGAGTACTTAGGTGAATATGATACACAATTATTACCAGTACCAACTGCAGAAAGCTTAAAATCAAATCCTGGTGATTTAACATTATCAAGTAAAGATTTACAAGCATTTATAAATAATAATACTGTGTATGCAAACTAATAAAAAAGAAGAAAAAAGAAAATAAAAAAGGGATAGGAAGTGAGATTGATGAATGAGACAATTTTTGATAAATTGGACTTTGGTCCTTTGAAACCATTATTAGACAATGATGATATAACAGATATCTCATATTGTAATGGTGGACAAATTTGGATTCGTTCACTTACTCAGGGTTCTATCCGCGTTGAAATACCTGGTTGTACCCAAGAGTTCATGGAAAAATTAGCATTCCAGTGCTCTAACGTTATGGGTACAACCTTTAACAACGCTAAACCATTTCTAGATGCAGAAAGTAGTGAACTTCGTCTTAACTTTGTTCACCAATCTATTGCAACAAATGGTATAGCATGCGTTTTACGTAAGACGCCAGCAAAAATAAGACTTAATAAAGAAAAATTAATGGAAGAAGATTATTTCACAAATGATATACATGATTTCTTAATAAAATGTGTTCAAGGTCATTGTAATATAATTGTTTGTGGAGAAACTGGTTCTGGTAAAACAGAGTTTGTTAAATATTTAGCAAGCCATACAAAAGAAAATGAAAAAATAATTACAATAGAAGATACATTGGAACTTCACTTGGATAAAATTTATCCACATAGAGATATAGTTTCAATGAAAACAAATAATGTAGCAAGTTATTCAGATGTTCTTGTTACATGTATGCGTCAGAATCCAAAATGGATTCTACTATCAGAGGTACGTAGTGCAGAAGCAGTTAGTGCTGTACGTAACTCAATATCATCTGGACATAACATTTTATCGACAATCCATGCTGATAAAGCAAGTGCAATTCCTTATCGTTTATACAGTTTGATGGAAACAGATCTTGATGTAGATCAGTTCTTAACAACCATTTATCGTTATATTCAATTAGGAGTACATATAAAAGCTTATTATAGTAAAAAGTATGGAAAATTTCATCGTGAATTAGATGAAGTTACTGAATTTTATGTTGATGACAATAATACATGTCAATCAAATACAATATATAGAAAGTTATTTGATAAAGAAGCAGTAATGGTAAAACCAAGTGCTCATCTTATTGAATATCTATCTAACCAAAATATAGATGTTACTGATATAACTGGACATCTAGGTGATCAAACTCTAGAAGAAAAAACAAAAGTTGCAAATGAAGATAGTGATGATACAACTATCCCAGAAACAATTGCAAGTGTACCAGTACAGCAAGAAGAGAAGAAGACAGAAGAACAAAATCTTGGATATAATATAATGAGTGATCCTAGTGGAGAAAAATTGGAACAAGAACCACCATCACAACAAGATATTTTAGATAATACTTCTAATCAGAATGGTTCACTGAATATAAATGATGAAAATAACATATCAGACAATAATGTTTCACAAGAAGTACAAGCTAACACTAGTGAAGTAACACCAAATAATCAAAATTTACCTTCAAATACTAATGAAGGACAGATTAATATAAATCAAGCAAATCAAGAAGCAGAAAACCAAGTTAATAATTTAACAATTAATAATCAAATACAAGATAATCAAAACATGCAAGTTAATAATGGAAATGTTAATCAAAATGAATCACAAGGTCAACAATTAATGTCTGATATTTCAAATAATAATGGATTAAACCAAAATAATCAGGTTAATAATGAAGGACAGATTAATATAAATCAAAATAACCTAGAGCAACAAGTAGAAAATAATGTTTCAAATAATAATGATATTCAAAATATAAATCCATTCCAACTAGATAATCAAAATAATATAGGGGCTATGAGTAACAATGATGATGTAGAACATGTACCAGAAGTTCCACAAATTAATTTTAATGTTGGAGATCAAAATAATAATCAAATGCAAATGAATGTAAATGATAATACGGTTCAAAATCAAATGCCGAATATGAATGTTGAAACATCTAACAATAACACCCAAAATAATAATATGAATCAAGGTATAACATTACCACAAACACCACCGGCACAAATATTCCCTGAAAATGAACAAACAAATCAATCAAATCAGGTGAATTTAATGGAGCAGGTTCAAAGTAATGACACTACAAATATAAATGTTCAAAATAATCAAATGAATATGCCAGTACAAGAACAACCTATGCAGAATCCAAGTAATAATGCTACAGATAATTCAGGATTAGGAAATACCTTGATGAATAATAACGATGGAAATAACTTATTTGATAATAATCAAGTTCAAAATAATAATCAACCAAAAGGAAATGTACAAGAACCTGTTCAAGGAGTCATTAATACAGTAAATATTGATGACATACTAAATGAACAGCAGTAGAAAGGAGTAAATTATGGAACTTATTCTTTTATTAGGAATTGCTTTATTTATAGTAATTTATAGAAAAAAACAAGGTGATAATGTAAGCCATTTTATTAATAATGAAATTACAGTCCTTTATGAAAAATTTGCTCCTTATTCTTTTAAAAAAGTAAGAGAAAAGACAAAAGAATTAGGAAGAGAAATGAGTCCAAAAGAATATGTACTTCAAGGAGTATTTCTGGGTGGATTCGCAGGTGTAATATCATATTTATACTTTTATAATCTTGTAACAAGTATATTTTATGCTTTTGTAGCAGTAATGTTTGTACCTTATTTATCTTTTTTAAGATGTAAAAGAGTATATAGTGAGTTTATATTTGAGCAAGTACAAGTTTATACAAGTAATACAATAATGGAATTTGCTACAACACAATCTTTTGTTAAGTCATTAGAAGGTGTAAGAGAATCTGGACTTCTAGATGATCCAATAGCAGGAGATGTAGATAGAGTTATTGAATTATCATATAAAAATGGAAGTATTGATGAAGGAATAGAATTTTTTAATAACCTTTATCCTTATTATATAGTAAAAAATATGCATCAATTATTCTTACAAATAACAAAAGAAGGTGCACAAAATAGTAACGATAGTTTGGAACAAATGCAATTAGATATAGACACATTAGTTGAAGGTGTTTATAGAGATAGAATTGATAGAGCAAACTTCCATAAAAAATTCTTACAGTTTGGTATGATGTTATACGTTTTAGCACTTTTAGTTCAATACCTTCTTGGTAGAGAATCATATATAAATATGTTACAACAATGGTATGTAAGATTATTACTTCATTTAATACTGGTAGTTAATACTTATTTCCTAATAAGTGGGGAAAAATATTATAATGAGAATGTAGGTGCTGAATAATGGAAGGTTTGGAGATAATATTTGTAATTTTCTTATTAGTTTATATATTAAGTTATAATAAAACAATAGATTTTAAGAGATTCATGGTTGATAACAATAAAATATTTAAATTATTAAAAGAAGATAATTATGAATTTTTAGTTTATTCAAAATATGGTGAAAATGCTGATGTAGATGTACTATTCCAAAAAAGAATAACTAATGCACTAATTGTAGCAGTAATCTTTATGGCATTATTCATGGGAAAATTTTCTGCACTAAATTTTGTATTAGTAATTGTTGTATTTTATGGAATGTATAAACTTCCATATATGCAATTAAATAGTTTTTATAAAGCTCATTTGCATCAAATTGACTTAATGTTGCCATACTATTTAAAGGGATTAGAAATTCTAATCCAACATTACACAGTTCCAGTAGCATTAGCAAGAAGTATAAATGATGCACCTAGTGTTTTTAAACCGGGTTTAAAACGAATGATAGAAAGAATTAATTCAGGAGATTCTACTGTTGATCCTTATATGGAATTTGCAAGTACATATCCAGTAAGAGATTCAATGAGAATGATGAGATTATTATATCGTTTAGGAATTGGTTCACAAGAAAGAAAACAAGATAGATTAATGATGTTTTCACGTAGTGTATCAAGTCTACAGAATAAAGCACGTGAAGTAAAATATAAGGAAAGACTTGAAAAAATGGAAGGAAAAACAATGACAATGCTTGTATGTACAGGAGCAGGTGTTATGGTTATACTTCTAATAGCAATGATCAACATGTTTGGTTCTGTGTAAAAAAAATGTAAATAATTCAAACAAATATTGAAAAAATAAATTCACATGTTATAATTATATTAATGATAGGAGGAATAAAAAAATATGAAAGAAGCAAGTGGAGAATNNAATTGCAGCATTTTTCTCAGCCGTTCTATGGCCAAGAATAAGAACAACAATAAATAATCAATGGAATTCTACTAATAAATCGGTTAATAATAAAGGAGACATAGGTAGTTAGGAGTGAGAAAAATTGAAAGAAGCAAGTGGAGAAT
>DLOU01000003.1:0-37815 GCA_002477275.1 Caryophanales bacterium UBA7476 | reverse complement strand
AATTGCAGCATTTTTCTCAGCAGTTTTATGGCCAAGAATAAGAACTACCATAAACAATCAATGGAATTCTACTAATAAATCGATTAGCAGTAGTGGAGACATAAGAAGTTAATTTAAAAGGGAGTGTGAGATTAAATGAGAGAAGGATTAGGTGGAACATTTAACTTAACACTTCTTTTCTTTTTTATATTGTTAGTTTCATCGTTTGCTCTATTTGGAACAAATTATTATAGAGCATTTACTGTTAAAAATAATCTTATTACTTTAACAGAAAAATATGAAGCAAATTTCAGTAATAGCAAATTTAAAGCAAAGAGAGCAGACTTAATAAATTCAATGAGTTATAATATTGATGAAAATAAGATTAATAAAGCACAACTTAATCATTGGAATTGTCCAAATGGAGAAGGATGGTGCTATCAAAAAAGTACACTTGATAGTAAATTTTCACATGAAAAAAATAATGTAAAATATTATAACTGTGTTTATACAATAAGAACGTTTGTAAGCACTGATTTACCAGTAATTAATAAGATGTTTTTAAATACAGGTTTTTTTGAAGTAAATGGTAAAACAAAACCTATATTAAGAAGAGGTGGTTGCTAGATGAATGAAGGCGTAGGAGAGGCAATGTCATTAGCATTAGTTATGTTTTTTATCGTAGTAATTAGTAGTTATCTTGCTTTTACTATAAATTACAGTAAAGCATTTAAAGTAAAAAGTAAACTTATAGATACAATACAAAAATATGATAATGATCCAACAGATACGAGGGTAACAAATGATATGAGAACTTATATTAACGACGTAGGGTATTCTGCATCTTCAGATCGTATGAAATCACAGTGTGGTGGAGATGGAAGAACAACCGGATATGCACCAGGACTAGCAGACCAAGGGTGGTGTTATCAAATATTTGAAGAAAAGACAGATGGAAAAGGAAATACAGTAAAAACAAAAAGAAGATATGTTAAAGTAAAGACATTTGTAGCTGTAGATATACCTGTAATTAATAGAATATTTGGTGGAATCCCAATATTTACGGTAGAAGGATCAACAAAAGCTATATATGTTAATTAAGGAGAATATATGAATGTAATAGTAGGAAATGAAAGGATGGATGAATTAGCAGCTCTTGATGTTGATGTCATAAAAAGTATTAATGGTGTTTTCGATTCAGTAGAAATAGTATCTATCTTTAAAAACTTTTATTTCAATAAGATGATATTAGATGCTACAAGTATCAGAGATTATCTTAATACTAGTAATATTCAAAAGATTGCTACAGAATTAGATCCAAATAAAATAATATTATTTTTACCAAAAACAGCTGAAGTATCATCTAATTCATATTTATCAGAATTAGTTAAAATGGGAGTTTATAATTTTACAAACAATATAGAAGGTGTAAAATATTTAATAACCCATAATAATACACATGAAGATGTTGCGGGACTAGAGCAAGAACAACAACAAGTTCAAGAACTTACACAAACAGTACAAGAAAAAGTACAAAGTGGTTGCAGAGTTGTTGGAATAAGAAATGTAACAGATCATGCAGGAGCAACAACACTTATTTATATGTTAAAAAGAGAATTAGAAAGAATATATGGAGAAAATGTTTTTGCGGTTGAAGTAAGTAAACATGATTTGCAATATTTTAATGTTAGAAATACAGTTAGTTGCACAAAAGAGACATTAGTTCCAACAATTAATAAACTAGAAAATGCATCAGTAATATTAGTAGATTTAAATGATTGTGAAGATGATTCAGCATGTGGAGATGTATTATACTTAATTGAACCAAGTTCAATTAGACTAAACAAACTAATGAGAACAAATAAAAATATATTTAATCACTTAGTAGGTAAAAAAATAATACTAAATAAAAGTTTATTAAATGGAAAAGATATAAATGATTTTGAATATGAAGCAAAAACAAAAGTCTTTTATAATATGCCTCCTCTTGATGAGAGAAGAAAAAATGATGCAATTACTGCATTAATAGGTAATGTAGGTTTAAATAATGTTAATAATACTAATAGTAAAAAAAGTAGTGGAAAAATATTAGGACTATTTAAATTTTAATATAAAAGNNAAGGAGTAAATATGAATAAAAATAGAAAATATAACTATGATAATTTAAAGGGAATCTTAATTTTTTTAGTTGTAGTAGGCCACTTATTATACACATATAATTATATGAATCCAAAAAATGCCGAGAAGATTACACTATTTATTTATACATTTCATATGCCACTCTTTATGATAATATCAGGTTTATTTTCTAATAAAAAAACATCCAAAGAAAAATTNNCCATTATATTACTTAATATCTCATTTGGAGTATATGATTTTATAAGTTATAGACAATTTGATTTATTACAAATAAAATACTCTAGTTGGTATATATTAATACTTGCTATATACAGGTGTATATTAAATAATAAAAAAGTTGAAGAATTAATAAAAGATAATAAAAAAATAGTTTTACTACTTTCTTTTTTAATAGCAATCTTCATTGGTTATTTAAATATTAATATTTTCTTTTTAAGATTAATAGAATATATATTCTTCTTTCTATTTGGATATTACTATAATGACAAAAAAATTATAATTAATAAAATTGTTTCATTAATTATAACTATTATTATACTTTCAATTTTATTTTATATAGTATATTCATTAGATATTAATATTGCCTTCTTCTCAGGAGAACATTATATAGTATCATCACTTATTATATTAAGACTAATAATATATTTAATAAATATTGTTTTATTTATTACAACTATGAATATAATTCCAAATAAAAAAATACCAGTATTAACTATTTTTGGAAAAAATTCACTTTATATATACATTTTACATAGAATACCAACATTAATTTACAACTATAGTGTTATAAATAAAAGTATTATTCTAACATTTATAATTGGTATAATTATTTGTTTAATTTTATCATTAAAAAAAGTAAAAGAGTATGTAGATAAGATTATAGATTTTACATACATTTTTACAAAAAAAAGAAAAATAGTAGTAGTAATCTTAGCTTTATTTTTATTAATATTCGATTTATATACAAATAATAAAATAAACATTAATTTAGAAAACAACAGTTATGAGCAAGATATAATAGATGGTAGTATTTCAATTGGTTTTGTAGGAGATTTAATATTATTAGAAGACCAAGTTAATAATTCATATAATGGTAAAGAGTATAATTTTGATTATATGTTTGATTATACAAAAGATTATATAGATGATACTGATTACACGATAGGTGTATTTGAAGGACCAAGTGATGATAACAAAGATTATTCAGTTGGAAATTATGATGATAATAAAGAATTAAAATTAAACTATCCAAGTAGTTTTATTAAAAGTATAAAAAATTCTGGAATTGATTTAGTTACATGTTCAAACAATCATTTATTAGATGCTGGAATAGACAGCGTTAAAGAAACCACAAGTAATTTAGAAAAATATAACCTAAATTATATAGGAATAAATAATAAAAAGAATAACTATAAAGTTATAAAAATAAAAGGAATTAAAGTAGGTGTTCTAGCATACACATATGGATTAAATTATTATGAGAATAAAGATTATCCAGAAATAACAAATTATTTAGCAAGTATAAATGATGCTGATTTTAAAGTAGTTAAGTCAAAAGTTAAAGAAGACTTTAAAAAACTAAAAAAAGAAAATGTTGATCTTATTTTAGTACTACCACATTATGGAACAGAATTTAACTATAATTTTGATGAATTTCAAAACACATGGAATAAAATCTTTATAGATAATGGAGCAGATATTATTTTTGGAGATCATTCACACGTAATAGGAAGTGCAAAATATAAAAAGAATTCATTTCTTCTGGCATCACCTGGAAATTATGTGAATTCATATATAGGTCATGATAGTGATCTATCAATGTATGTAAAAGTATATATTGATAAAAGTACAAAAAAAATAATTACATCATCATATATACCAATGCTTGCAGTAAAAGAAAATAAAGGTTATTACCCTGTACCATTATATGATTTAAATAAAACAAATTTTGATAAGAATAAAATTAATAAAGCAAAATCAAAGTTTGGAGAAGTACTATTTAATAACAAGAATATAGATTTAAAAGAAGAGTATTATTATAACAAAAATAATAAATATAAATATAAGAATAAATATAGTTTAAAAATAAATAATAAAGATAAAGATAAAAAAATTTACAAAATGATAAACAACAGTAATAAGGTTTGTTTTATTGGAGATAGTATAACTGATGGTTGTATAAATAATTATGTTGGATGGTATATACCTTTAATGAAAGAGTTTCCTAATGTAGAGATTGAAAATATATCTAAGTGTGGTTATACTACTAATGATATAATAAGTAATTTTAAAACTGACATAGAAAATTCAGAATGTGATTTATATTTAATAAATATTGGAACAAATGATATAAGATATAACATATTAAAAAGTGATAAATACTTGGAGAATATTAAAGAAATAGCTAGTTATACAAATGGAAAAAATATAATTATAATTTCTCCATGGGAGACATTTAAAGGTGATAAAAATATTATAGAACAAGAAAAAGAAAAAAGAAAAATGTATAGGGAGTATATAAAGATACTTGAAAAGTATTCAAATGAAAATAATAACATCTATTTTGTAAACCCTAATCCATATATAAAAGAAGTAGTAGAATATAATGGATTAAATACATACATTTTAGATGGTGTTCATCCAAACAATAATCTTGGAGTGAAATTATATTCTAAATCAATTTTAATGAGTAATAATTAAGAAAAAATGCATATAACTAATTGTCGTTTATTTACAAAGTGATAGTTGACAAAATAATAAAAATTAGATATTATGTAAGTAGTTAGGAGGAGTTAATTATGACTGGCTTATTTGAAGTATTAGATATAAATGACGGATGTCATGGACTATTACCAATTTTTAAAGTTATTAGAAAAGGAATTTTCCCTATTATATGGATTGGTATTCCTATTGTTCTAATTTTAATGGGAACTATTGATTTAGGTAAAGCAGTTATGGCTAGTGATGATAAAGAAATAAAAGCTGCACAAGGAAGATTAATTAAACGTGTAATTTATGCAGTAGTAATATTCTTTATGGTAACTATAGTTTCATTAGTAATGGATCTAATAGGTACAGCTGACAATAGCGATGTAGAAGGTAATACTGACTGGCGTTCATGCTGGGAAGCAGCTAAGCAATAATTAAATAGCAATTATCGTTGCTATTTTTTTTTGTTTTTGATATACTAAAAATGGCAAATTATGTTTTGGAGTGATTTTATGAAAAGAGTATATAAAGTTTTATTTGTATTAACAGTGGCCTTTTTTATTCCATTATTTGCAAATAATGTATATGCTGTAGAAAATATTAAAAGTAATAATATAGTTAGACTTGATTATGATAGCATTGGAGACGACGATGCAAATTGTGAATACATACTTGGAGATCCAAACAAAGACTATACAGTCGCAAATATGCTTCAGAAAATCTTTGATTATATAAAAATAATTGGACCAATTTTAGTAATAGTTTTAAGTGGTTTCGATTTTGCAAAAAATGCACTTAATTCTGATTCAGACAAAATGAAAAAAGCTGGTAATAAATTACTTATTAGATTACTATGTGCAGTTGGATTATACTTTGTACCTGTAATTGCAAGTTTCATAATTAATCTAGTAAATAATACATCTTACGAGCAAACATGTGGTATTAAATAATGTTAAAAGGGGTGAAAAAATCATATGAATAATATGTTTATAGTCCATGGCTGGGTTCTTGATGCAATTAGAATCATTTTTTCAGTAATAGATACAATTATTTATGAATTTTTTGCACTTGCAGTTGCTGTCTTCTATAATGTTGCTACTGCACAATTGATTTCAGGAACAATAATGCATGATTTTTTTAGTAGAATTCAATTAGTAATTGGAATAATTGTAATGTTTAAAGTGGCAGCCTCTCTTTTTATGGGAATACTTAATCCGGATTCAATATCAGATAAGAAAAATGGCTTTGGAGGTATAATAAAAAGAGTAATTATTGTTTTAATAATGATTGTATTAATAGTACCACTTGATATACCTGGTGTTGATATTGATGATATATCTGATACTGGGCAAACTAGTTGGAATGCTAGAATGAATGCAAGTGGTATAGCATTCGGAACTTTATATGAACTTCAAGCAAGACTATTAAAAGGAAATACAATTGCCAAACTTATTTTAGGAGTGGATGGATCACAAGATAAAGATGAATGGGTTGAAAGTGGTTTTGAAAGTGGGCAAAACTTAGCAAGAATAGTATTCAAAAGCTTTTTCACTATAGCTAAATATGAAGGTGATCCTATTTGTGAAGCATCGAATAATACAAAATTAAAAAAGGCATATGATTTATATTTAGATGATGATAGTTCAATAAGCCAAATACTTGGTATAGTTAATTATACATGTGAAGATGGAGAAGGTGGAGTTGAAAGTTTCCTTAATTGGATTGATGTATTTGATTTGTTTGATAGTGGGAATTTTTATGCATTTTCGTATTCATTCTTATTTTCAACAGTAGTAGGTATATTTTGTATTATTGTATTTATATCATATACAATTGACGCAGCGATAAGATTGATAAAACTTACAATATTATACTTAATTTCACCAGTACCTATTTTAAGTTATATAGATCCAAAAACAGAAAAGAATTTTCATAATTGGCTTAAAATTGTTGGAAGTACATACATAGATTTGTTTATTAGATTGGCAATAGTATATATGATTATATTCCTAATTAAAGAAATTGATGGATCACTATTTAATGGAACAAATGACTTTATAGCAGTTGAAGATGGTGGTGTAGGAGTGTTCTCAAAAATCTTTATTATATTAGGATTATTAATGTTTGCACGTGAAGCACCTAAATTTATAACAGAAACATTAGGATTACAAAAGAATGCAGGACTTTTCGGAGGACTAGCAAGTCTCATGAGTGGTTTCTCATCTACTCTTCAAGGATATAAAGCTAATCAAGATGCAATTAAAAACAATCCTGAGACTCAAGGAAATGAAAAAAAGCTAAGCTCAAAATTTAGATCACTAGGAGCAGGATTACTAAATGGCGTTGATAACATGGGAAGAAGTTATAATGATTATACTAGTGCGAAAGAACATAAGTTGCGTAGCGCATTAGATAGAGCAAATCAGCAAAATGCAATTAGAAGAGCAAATGCTATGTCTGGAGTTTCATTTGTAACTAGTCTTATGGAGCAGGCAAGACAAGACTTTACTGGTGATAGTAGATATGACCAGTTAAAGAGACAAAAAGATCAACATGAGAGACAAGTAAAAGCACAAGAAGCTGCTTTAGAACAGAAAAAGCAAGCAATAAAACCACAACAAGAAAAACTAAGTAGCATAGAAAAAGCAATTGCTGCTGCACAAGACACAGTAAAGAAAAAAGGAGCAAGAACTTCATTTTCAGGTGAAGTTGCATTTAAAGATGGTCATACTAGAAATGTAAGTTACAATGGAACTTTAAAAGATCTTGATTCAATAGAAGAAGCATGTAAATCAACAGGAAAATATATTATTGGTCAAGACGAGCATGGTAATGACATAGTACTAGATTATTCTGCATTTAGTAAGTTAAAAGCAGAAGCAACAGATTATAGTGCTACTCAATATATTCAGGGTACCGCACAGTTTGGTGATGGATCTCTTATGGCTAATGATGAACATAGATTATTATTAGATGCAGCAATAGATGCTGCTGGAGGAGATACAATTGCAGTATTTAAATCTCAAAAAACTTCTCTTAGTGACTCTGTTACTACTGCCCAAAAAGACATTACTGCTACTGAACAAGCTATATTTGATGCTAAACATGAAGCAGTTAAGATTAACGATAAGCCAGTAACCGGAGCAGATGGACGTACATTAACTTATGATGGAATAGATGCAGAAATTGATAGAGCTGAAAAAGCATTACGTGGTTCTGATGGTAGAAGAGGTGGAAAGCAAGGTTAATTATGGAGTGTGATATAAGTGAATAATTATTTAATCCCTGCAAATACAAAGCAAGGACAACTAATATTTGGAGTATTTAGACCATTTGATTTAGGACTATTAGCATCTGGAGTAGTAGTAACACTATTACTTTTGCTAGTAGTACCTTTAACATCTGTTCCAGCAACAATACTTACGTTAGCCCCTGGAGTAATATGTGGAATTTTGGTTTTACCAATTCCTAATTATCATAACGTATTAGTAATTACAACAGAATGTTTTATATTTTTGACATCACGTCAAAAGTTTATATGGAAAGGTTGGTGTGCAATAAGCGATGAAAAAAAGCAAGGTTAGTCCTTTTACTGAAGATTGGTTACCAGTAAAAGATATTCAAAATGGTATGATTTTAACAACTGACAGATATTATGTTACAGGAGTAAAAATCACACCAAGAAATATATTTATCTTAGATAATGATATGCAAAATCATGTACTAATAAGTTTAAAAAACTTTTATAATATGTTAGATTTTGAATTTTGGTTAGTTGTTTCGGATAGACCAGTAGATATTTCTGTTTATATGTCACAACTTCAATTGCAATATAACAAGGCAGCAACACCTGCAATTAGAAAATTAATTGATCAAGATATAGAAAAAGGGAAATCATTTATTAACAATAATGTAGTAGATACAGAATACTATTTATTATTTAAAGATAAGAAACCAGATGATATAGCGAAGAAGATTAGATTAATGATAAATGGTCTTGCAGGATGTGGACTAAATGCAGCACAAACTACAAATGAAGATTTAAAAGTAATTTTAAATAACTTCCTAAATGGTGGAAAAGAAACTGGATTTGGGGTGGTGATGCCACTATGAGTAGAGGAATTAGAAGTGAACTTTCTCCAAAAGGTTTGGAGTTTAAATCAAGTGAGTTTTATATAAGTGATAGATATGCAACAATACTAAGTGTTATATCATATCCTGGTGCAATAATGCCTGGATTTTTATCTACTCTTACAAACATTCCTGGTATAAAAGTAGTTGCTAAACATATACCAGTACCATTTTCTGTAATGTCAAAAATGTTAAATAAACAAATTGTTGAATTAGAAGATAGATATAAAAATGAAAAAGATGTAACATATAAAGAAAAAATCAGACAGGCAATGGAAAATCTTCAATATTTTACATCAATGCTTGCAGCTAGTCAGGCTCGTATATTTGACTTTCAATTACACATTATGATTACAGCTGATACAAAAGAAAGTCTAGAGTTAATGAAAACAAATGTTAGAAACTATCTAGATGCAATGGAATTAAGAGCAATTGCTCTAAGATTTGAACAGGAAAAAGTACTAAAATCAATACTACCAATATTCCCAAAACAAGATATAGAAGAAAGAATTGGAACACCAATTCCATCACAAACAATAGCTGCTATGTATCCATTTATATTTGATAGTATTAAGGATCCTGGACTTTCATGTTTACTTGGAGTAGACTTTTCAGGAGGAGTTATTCTATTAAATCAATTCTTATATCAAGTAAGAAAAGAGACAAATAGAAATAATGCCAATATGATAATATTAGGTACATCTGGATCTGGTAAATCAACAGCTGCAAAATTATTACTTAGAACACATATTAGAAATGGTTGTCAGATAGTTGCAATTGACCCTGAAAATGAGCTTGCTGAAATAACAAGAGCTATGGGTGGCGATACTATTGAAATAGGAAAAGGTGGAGAATTTGGATTAATTAATCCACTTGAAGTAGTAGTAGATGCTGATGAAGAAGAAATTAAACAAGGACTTGGATATACAGTTTTAACAAGAACTCTTCAAACATTAAAAGCGTTTATGAAGTATTATGATCCATCTATTCAAGAAGATGTATTAACAATGTTTAGTGAAGTTGTCCAAGATACATATAGACGTTTTGGAATTGATTATAATACTGATTTTTCTAAATTTACATCTCAAGATTATCCAACGCTAACAGATGTTTATGCTACAGTTAAAGGTAGATTAATGGCTTTAACAGAGCAAACACAAGAAAGAGATATACTTGAGCGACTTGAATTAAAATTAAGACCACTAACAAAAGAATTAAAATTCTATTTTGATGGTCATACTACAATTACATCAAAAAGCGATTTTATGGTATTTAATATTAGAGAACTAATGAATAGTGATTCAAATGTTAGAAATGCATTATTCTTTAATATATTAAAGTATGCTTGGGGATTATGCTTAAATCCTAATATTAATACTATATTAATGGTTGACGAAGCACATGTATTATTAGGAGATAAAAATGCATTAGGAGCAGATTTCTTAGCACAAATTCAAAGGCGTGCTCGTAAGTATAATACTGGTGCAATAATAATAACACAACAACCAAGTGATTTCTCTGATCCTTCAGTAATAACTCAAGGTAAAGCAATATTCGATAATGCAAGTTATTACTTAATAATGGGATTAAAGAAACAAGCAACAGATGATTTAGGAAAATTAATAGATTTAAATGATAGTGAAAAAGAAGCAATTAAACAATTTTCACAAGGAGAAGCTCTCTTAGTATGTGGAAATAGAAGAATGCAAATAAATATTGCGGTAACAAAAGATGAATTAGATTCGTTTGGTAGCGGAGGCGGATACTAATTCTTTCTTATTATAGAAGTAGGTGATTAAATGAGCGGAAAGCAAAAAAATCAAAATGATAGTAACTTAACCAAAGAAGAACAAGAGCAAGCTTCTGCTCAAAAAGCGGGTGAACTAGCTGGAAGAGCTGCTGCAGATTATCTTACAGGTGGAGAATATGAAAAGATAAGAAATGCTCCAGTAGTTGGAGCCGCTGCAAAGAAAGCAGAAGAAAAAGTTGGAAAAGCTGTATCAAAAGCCGATAAAGCAACAGGTGGAAAAATTGGAAAAGTTGCAAAGAAAGCAGATGACGCAGGAGCTTTAGATGCTGCCGACAAAGGTATGAGCATGTTAGGCGGAGGTAAAGGAGCAGCAGGAAAGCCTGGAACACCTCAACAAGGACCTCAAACACAGGGGCCAAAAGGATCACAAGCACCAAATCCTGTTTCTGCACCTGATGTATCAGGTAGACAACAAAATTTTGCAAAGAATGGATTATCAGGTGGAGAACCAGTAACTCCTCCAGGTGGAGGAGCAAGTGCTCAGAGACAAAATCTTGGAGATATTAACGCAAGAAGAAAAGAGGCGGAGGAAACATCACCTGATACAGGAAAAGAAGAAACAGAAAGAAAAGAAAAAGGAAAGCAAAAATCTGAGAAGACTGCTATAAATGTAGCAGTTCAACAAATGGCAAAACAAATATTAATTCCCTTTTTCATTTTTATGTTAGGATTACTTCTTATTTCTGCTTTATTAATAGTATATAATAATGATAATGATTTAGCAGCTGTTGATGAAGAGGCAGAAGGATATGGAGGAGAGAATACAGGATATTATTCAAATTCAAATCCACAAGTTAAAGCATTTTACAACAGAACAATGGAAGCTGAAGAAAGATATAGCAAAAATGGTAAAAAAATAAATACACTATATATAACAGGGACTTATCATATTTTAAAACAATATAAAAGTGATGTAGAAACAAAAAAATTTGATGATAAATTAATTGACGAAATGTGTGAAGGTATGTTAGGTAATTCTACAGTATATAGTGAATCAAATTACAAAACATACCTAGAAGAAACATTTTTTCCTTCATTTGGGTTTAGTGAAAAAAAATCCGAAACAGCAACAAAAGAAGTTTTTGAATATATAAATCAATACTTAAAAAAACATAATAGGGAGACATCTTGTTCAAGTGTATCTGGAGGAAGTTGTGAATATAGTTTTAATGGTGTTCATGGATTAAATGTAGGTGCATTTAGTGTTTCTAATTTACAAGTTAGACTTATGAGTAGTTCATTTTGTAAAGGTACTGATAATGTTGCTTTAAAAGAAGATTTAGTTCCATTTGAAAATTACGTACTAGGGGTAACATATGGAGAAATAGGTCAAGCTTTCAACACAGAAGTAGAGAAAGTACATATGATAGCAGCTAGAAGTTTTGCATTAGCTAGACCATATTCTATGAATGGTGCTAGTGGTGTAAAATATGATGGCAGTAATATTATTCAACTTCGTGCATGTGTTGCAGATCAAGTATTCTGTAATACAGAATTAGGATGTAGTAAAGATGTACCTGCAGGAGACCAATATGGTGTCGTATATAGTGGAAAAACACATACATATATATATAAAGATGAACTAAGTAATTACCCTTCTTCAACTCTAAAATCATCATGGGAAGAAACAATGGGTATGGTTGGAGTTGATAAAGATGGTAAGTTAGTTGAAATGGGTTACTATACTGGTAATGGTAATAAAGATGATTGGGTATGGAAAAGATGGGCAGAACAAGGAATGGATTATGTTCAAATAATACTAAGTGCATACCCAGAAATAAAAGAAATAAAAAAATTTGATTGCAATAAGAGTACCGAACAAGTTGAAAGTAATTTTCTCCAAACAGCATCAACTATATGGAAGAAAATTGCAAATGGTGGTTATTCATATAGTATGAGCGGTGTATCAATACCACCATCAGGAAGTTATATAGATTGTAGTTCATTTGTAAGTTGGGTATTATATGAATATGGATTCAAAGAAGAATTTGGTGGAGGACAACATAATACAGTTGCTTTCTTAACTACAAACTGGAATGAAAAAATGGGTTGGACTGAAATACCAGTAGCAGCAGGAGAAGATGTTTCAGTAAAAGTACAACCAGGTGACATATTAGTAAGAGATACAGGTGCAGGTGGAGCTAATGGTCATATAAATATAATCGCTGAAGTAACAAGTGATGGAAGAGTATTAGCATACGATTGTGGAGATGCATCAAATTGGAATAATGCAACAGCAAGAGAAGGAAAACCAGTAGATAGAACAAGCTTTGCCAAAACAGATTATAGATCAGGTAAAATAATAAGAGTTTCAAATATGACTGGTAACAGTTGTAATAGTGCTCAAACAGGTGAATGGTCAACATGGAGACAATATGCACCAGCCCCATGGGCAAATATTCCACTTGGAAATAGTGGTAGAACAATAGGTGGTTATGGATGCTTTGTAACATCAATAGCGATCCAAATAGCTAGAAGTGGAGCACAAACTACATTATCAGAATTTAATCCAGGAACATTTGTACAAGAATTAAATAAATATGGATCATTTGATGGATATGGAAACTTTAATGGAGGAGCAAACATTCCTAAAATAGTACCATCATTTGAATTTATCCAAACTGGACTTGATTTACCAGCAGATAAAAATGGGAAAATAAACACAATCAAAAGTTATATAGATCAAGGTTACTATGTAATTTTAAGAGTTAAAACTTCAACTGGACAACACTGGGTTGCAGTAACTGGAGTAACTAATGATGGAATTCAAATGGTAGATCCAGGAAGTGATGCAACTAGCGTATGGGATGAATATCCAGTATCAGAAAGTTCAAAAATAAATGTATATAAAATTGGATAAAGGGGTATTTTTATGAAAGAAAGAAGCGAAAATGAAAAAGTTGCTATAGTTATAATAGCAGTTATGGTATTAATAGTTTTTGTAGTACTAGTACTATATTTTACAGGTGTTCTTAGTAAAAATAAACCAAGTGCTAATATAATTGTTGATAATGCAGTATTCTTTAAATATGAAGGCAAAAAATGGAATCTAGTTAACAAAAAGGAATATTCAGATATAAATTGGTCAAAAGTTACAGTATATGAAGAAGGAGAAAATATTGGAAAATTATCAATATTTTCAAATGATGGAAAGTGGTATTTATTTGAAGAAAAAGGTGGAGAAAGAACACCTGTAAAAGCAGTAGGAGATTCAATTTATACCGGTGGAAGAATAGGTACTAAGTTTATTAAATTTGAAAAAGAAGAAGTTAATAGAGATGATATAAAGTATATACATAAAGTTCTTGATTATTATAAGATTAGTCGCGATGAACAAAATAAATATACATATAGATATAAAGTTAGTTATGATTTTGATAATGATGGAAAAAAAGAAGATTTATTTGTAGTATCCAATATGTTTAGTGACGAAGAGATAGAAAATTCTTACAGTTTTATATTTATAAATAATGACGGAAAAACAAAAATGATTTATAATAAAGTATATAAAGGTAACATGAATATGGGTGGATGTTATTCATATCTATATGGACTTATTCAAGTAGAAAAATCAGAAGTTCCACAAATTGTTACAAAATGTAGTTATTATAGTGTTAGTTTAGAGAATGAATATGGATTATATCAGTTTAGTCGAAACAATTATGAAATGTTGCTTTATAGCAAAGAAATATGATATAATACATCACTAGAGAAGAGGTCTTGATTATGAAATTAAAATTAAGAATTGATACAGAAGATTTATGGATGTTAGGTGTTTTTGCACTATTTCTTCTATACTTAGTTGCAATAGCTGTAGTTAATTTATCAACACTTGCAAGTGAGGGAAGATTATCAGGTCCAAATCCTTTTCCTGCATTTAGTGGAGAATATATAAAAGCAACTTTAATGTTTTATATTATTGCGCTAGGTGGAATTTTGTTTAGTGTAAAATCATATATTTTCGAATTTGATAAAGGAATAGGGTTTTCAACAGAAAAAAGTGGAAAAGGTTACTCAAGATGGAGTAAAGAAAAAGAAATAATTCAAAGTAAAAAAGTAGAAGAAGTAAACATTCATGATAAAACAAGCAAGGCAGCAGGGGTACCACTACTATATAAAGGAGATAGAGTATTCGTAGATAATGGTGAAAATCATACTCTAGTTATTGGTGCTACTGGATCAGGTAAAACACAAACAGTTATATTCCCAACTGTTAAAATTCTAGCTAAGAAAAGAGAATCAATGATTATAACAGACCCTAAGGGTGAAATCTTTGAAGAGACTTCTAATATGTTAAGAGCTAGAGGATATCAAGTTATTATTTTAAACTTCCGTGATCCTCAAAATGGTAATGCATGGAATCCAATGGATTTACCATATAAATTATATAGAGAAGGAAATAAAGATAAAGCAATAGAGCTTCTAGATGACTTAGCATTAAATATCCTTTATGATGAAAATAATAAAGGAGGAGATCCATTCTGGGAAAAAACTTCAGCAGATTACTTCTCTGGTGTTGCGCTAGGCTTATTTGAAGACGCAAACAAAGATGAAATAAATATTAATAGTATTAGTTTAGCTACTAGTGTTGGTGAAGATAAATTTGGAGGTTCGACATATATTAAAGAATACTTCCAAAGTAAGGATCCAACAAGTGCAGCATATATAAAAGCAACAAGTACAGTTATGGCAGCTAACGAAACAAAGCAAAGTATTTTGTCAGTATTTAGACAGAAAATTCAATTATTTGCTTCACGTGAAAACCTAAGTGAAATGTTATCACATAGTGATATAGATTTAAGATCAATTGGTGAAAAACCAACAGTAGTTTATATTGTAATTCAAGATGAAAAGAAAACATATCACTCACTTGTTACAATACTTCTAAAACAAATTTACGAAACATTAATTAGTGTTGCACAAGAACATGGAGGAGCACTTCCATCTAGAACAAACTTCTTACTAGATGAGTTTGCTAACATGCCTCCTTTAAAAGATGTTACAACAATGATTACAGCTGCTCGTTCAAGACAAATAAGATTTACAATGATAATTCAGAACTTTGCACAACTTGAACAAGTTTATGGAAAAGAACAAGCAGAGACACTTCGTGGTAACTGTGGTAATACTATTTACCTTGTTACAACTGAGTTAAAAGCACTAGAAGAAATAAGTAAGATGTGTGGTGAGGTAAAATCTAAGAAAGATGAGAAAACATCATCAACGCCACTTGTTACAGTTACAGACCTTCAAAAAATGAAAGAAAACGAAGTAATTATATTAAGACTTCGTATGTCTCCATTTAAAACAAAATTTACTCCAAACTATAAAATTAATTGGGGTGAAAAATATCCAAAAGCAAAATATCCACAAAGAACAAAAGAACAAGTACATGTATTTGATATTAAGGCTTTTGTAAAAGATGCAAAAAAGAAAAAATTACTTGAAATGATGAATGAAGCTGATAATGAATCAGATAATACATCATCAGAAAAGACAAGATTTCCTTCAAGTGGATTCCCAGGTGGAATGCCAGGAGGAATGTTTCCACCATTTATGGGTGGCGGAATGAGTCCAGGAGGAATGATTAGAGAAAATAAAAATTCAATGAAAGAATCAGGAAGAACTCCAAATGGTAACATGTCTATACCAAATCCATTTATGTCATCAGAACATAATGAATCACCATTTGCTCCATCAGGAGGATCATCAGTTGATATAGATGATTTAGTAAAGAAAATTGATCAAAAAATTGCAGAGCTTGAAGAAGAAGAAAGAAAAGAAAAAGAAGCACAAGAAAAAAGAGAAAAAGAAACAAAGAATATTGAAAAAACAAGTGAACAAAAAGAAAAAAATGAAAAGAAAGAAACATCGGAAGAAGAAAATATTGTAGAGGCTAAAATAGAAGCACCCAAATCAACTGAAAAGAATTATCACAATGTTGAAAAGGAACGTGCTACAAAGCCACCTATATATATTGAAGATGAAGAAGATGATGATGATGAATTCTTTGATGACTTTTTTGATAATTAAGAGGAGGTATAAAACATGGGTGAACAAAAACAAAACGCAAATAATGCAGAATTGATTGAAGCATTAAAATTAGATGATGATGAAAAAGAAACAAAAAGTAGAAATTCATCAAGTTTAAAAGGAAAAATGAGAAAAATATTATTAATAGTAGTACTATTAACAGTACTATTAATAATAATAATATGGTTGTTATCATTAACAACAGGTAGAAAACAAAGTTATAAAGACATAGAATCTACAATGAAAAAAGCAGCAGAAAAATATTATAGTAATCATAAAAGCGAACTTCCTACTAATGATAAAGAAACAAGTGAAGTTAGTGTTCAAAAACTAATTAATGGTAACTATATGAAAGAAATAAGTAGTTACAAATCTGGTAGTGGAAGTTGTTCAGGAAAAGTTGTTGTTGAGAATAATGATGATACATATTTATATATAGCTTATCTAGATTGTGGAGAAAAATATGTTACTACAGAATTATTCAGAGAAATAACTAAATCTGAAAATATTGTTACAGAAGATTCTGGTGTTTATTATATGAATGAAGAATATGTATACAGAGGAGAAAATGTTAATAACTTTGTAAAAATAGATGAAAATCTATGGAGAATAGTTAAAGTTGATAAAAATAATGAAGTAGTATTAATATTAGATGAACCATATGTAAATGTTCAAAACTGGGATAATAGATATAATACTGCAAGAAAAATGTCATATGGATATAATGACTATAAAAAGAGTAGATTAAAAGAAGTAAATGATGCCATTTATGAAGCATCTAAAAAAGGAGATACTTCTAAATATAAGAAACCTTTATTATCAAAGAATGCGATAAAATATATTTCTGGATATGATTTATGTTATGGAAATAGAGCATCAAATGATACAACAAACAATAATTCAATTGAATGTTACTCAAAGATAGAAAATACAAAAATAGGAGCATTAACTTTATCTGACTTTATAAATGCAAGTTTAGATAAAGATTGCAAAAGCTCAGTATCAAAGAGTTGTCAGAATTATAACTATCTTATAACAAATAAGAAAACATTCTGGTTAGTAACAGGAAACACTGCAAATACTTATGAAGTATACAGAGTAAGTCAATATGGTAAACTTGAATCAATTCAAGCATCATCATTTTCTTCTGTAAGACCAGTAATTCATTTAAATAGCAAAACAATGTTTAGTAGTGGATCTGGTGAAAAAGTTAATCCATATACAATTAAATAGTACCTTTGGTACTATTTTTTTCATATATTATCATGAGGTGATAAGATGGATATTGACTTTAATGAGATAGGAAATAAAATTATAATAGATATAAGGGATAGTTTTAAGTATTTAGAAAAGCATATAGAAAGAAGCATAAATATACCAGAAAATAAAATATTATTAATGCCAGAATATTATATAAATAGGAAAGATGAATACGTTTTATATTGTGATACAGGTTACAGAAGTAGAAAGGTGTGTGCTTATTTAAATAGCAAAGGATACAAAGTTTACAACTTAACAGGTGGAATTAATTTATATTTAAAAAAATAGTAACTAAATATTGACGAAAATATGTTCGTGTGATATAAAATTATTATTGGAGGTAAATATGAATTATATAATAATAGGACTTTTAATAGTAATAATAATTTTATTAATAGCAAGCATATTAAGAAATAAAATAAATAAGATCAATGACGCAAATATAACAGAAAGACTAGGCAGATTTGAAGTATCAATGATGAAAGAATTAGGGGAGTTTAAAGATAATTTAAATTCTAGTTTAAAAGAAGATTTTACAAGTTTAAATTCAAATGTTGAACAAAGATTATTATTAATTAATGAAAAAGTGAATGAAAGACTTGATCAAAATTTTGAAAAGACGAATAAAACATTTAATAATGTAATAGAAAGATTAAGTAAAATAGATGAAGCACAAAAGAAAATAGAGAATTTATCATATGATATTGTATCATTAGAAAGTATATTAACAGATAAAAAAAGTAGAGGTATCTTTGGAGAGGTAAATCTTCACCATATACTATCATCAATTTTCGGAGAAAAAAATGATAAAATATACAAAATGCAATATACACTTTCAACAGGGGTTATTGCAGATTCAGTTCTATTTGCACCAGAACCATTAGGTACAATAGCTATAGATTCAAAATTTCCACTTGAAAATTATCAAAATATGGTTGATAGTAATAATACCAAAGCAGAAAAAACATACTATGAAAAACTTTTTAAAAGTGATGTTAAAAAGCATATAGATGCCATTAGCACCAAATATATAATACCAAGTGAGACTAGTAACCAGGCAATATTATTTTTACCTGCAGAAGCTATTTTTGCAGAAATAAATGCATATCATCAAGATATAATAGATTATGCATATAGAAAAAGAGTTTGGATAACAAGTCCAACTACTTTAATTTCAACTCTAACAGTAGTTGAAATGATAATAAAAAATATTGAAAGAGATAAATATACAAGAGTAATACACGAAGAATTAAATAAGTTAGGAATAGAATTTTCAAGATATAAAGAAAGATGGGATAAGCTATCAAGAAGTATTCAAACAGTAAATAAAGATGTTGAAAGTTTTAACATTACAACAGATAAATTGTCAAAAAAATTTCAAGCTATTAATAGTGTAGAAATAAATAAATTAGAAAAAGAATAAATTAAATAAATTCCTTTTGTATAAAAATGTATAAAAAAAGCATAATATAAAATAGATAAACTAAATACATTTTAGAAAGGAAACATTATAATGAACTATGCATATGATATACTTGTAAATTTTTTAGATGGAAATAGAGTATATGAGTTTTTTGAATGGAAAAAAGAAGATAAAGTAAAAAACATTAATAGAACACCACTATTTCTAATAAAAAGTGATAAGTTATATGAGATTATAAATAGTAATGTTATATTAGATAAAGAATTTATAAAATTAATAAAGAATAAAACAAGTTTCTTCTCAGATGATATTAGAAATAAAACAAATAATATTTGTATATTAACAGATAGAGAAAGATGCTTTGCACTAGAAATAGATGATGATGGTACCGTAATAAAAAAAAGCTCACTTTTACCAGATGAGGAAGATGAAATACTAATATTTAGTATAAATATGAAAGAATATGACATTAAATATATAATAATGAATAGTTTGGAAAGAGAAGGTATTTATACAAGAAAAGAAGAATACAAAATAGATTATATAAAAAGAGAAATAAAAAAGTCATATGATAAAAACGAATATGATAAATTAAATTACATATATGAAGAAGTATTTAAAGAAAAAAATAGAAATATTAAAATAGTATTTGAAAGATTATTAAAATCTGTATTAAATATGGATTCAAATATTATTAATAAAATATACTTTATATTGAAATTATCATCAAATAAATACATAAAAAAGGAAATTTAGTTTTCCTTTTTTTTTGTGGAAAATTAAAAAATAAAAAAGCAAAAAATAGTGACTTTTACATTTTTGAAACAACCTAACTAGTTAAAAACCTTTATTTTAAAAGGTTTTTACAAAAAGAGGGGTTTGGAAAATGTAAAAATGCCAAAAAAGTAAAAAAAGAAAATATCAAAAAATGTAAAATTGTCGTAAATCGAACAAAAAAAAATTTTTACAAAACTGCATAAAATAAGGGTTTTGTAAAAATGGTAAAAAAAAGTATAAAAAATAGTATTGCAAAATGATAATACATGAACTAAAATCTAAGTGTAAGGAGTATTACAAACTAGTGATAATATACCTTAGACGCGGAGGTAAATATGAGTACAACAATCAAGAAAAATCCTGATTTAAAGGTAGTGAAAAGAGATGGTAAAAAAGACTCTTTTCAAGGGGAAAAAATTGCAGTAGCAGTTAAAAAAGGGTTCGATGGTCTAGTTAGTGAAAATGAATACACAGTAGAAGACGCTAACAAAGTTTATGAAGGAGTAATCAAAGAAATAGAAAAAGATTACAAAGATGTAGAATTCATAAAAATAGAAGATATCCAAGATTTAATAGAAAAGAAACTTGATGAATTTGGATATACTGATGTAAAAGAATCATTCTCTATATATAGAGAAAGAAGAAATGAGTCAAGAAAAATATTTAAAGCAAGATATCATAAGTTGACAAAAGCAATTGAAGCATTAACATTAAAAGATGCAAAAGATGAAGATGCAAAAAGAGAAAATGGTAACGTAGATGGAAATACAGCAATGGGAACAATGCTTCAATATGGATCTACACTTGCAAAAGAATTTGCAAAATCATATCAAATGCAAAATAGATTTGCAGAAGCTCATGATAATGGATTAATTCACATTCATGATATGGATTTCCTACCAATGGGAACTACAACTTGCTGCCAAATAGATTTAAATGATTTATTTAAAGATGGATTCTCAACAGGTCATGGACATTTAAGATGCCCTAATGACATAATGAGTTATTCAGCACTAGCTGCAATAGCTATTCAATCAAATCAAAATGATCAACATGGTGGACAAAGTCTTCCAGCATTTGATTATTTTATGGCACCAGGAGTATTAAAAACATTCAAAAAACAATTTAAACAAAGTTTATATGATTATATGGAATTAGATGGGTTCTTAGGACTTGTAAAATTTGAACACATAGTAAAACAAATTGATAAATTACAATCAATAGAATTTGATATAGAAGATTTTGAAAATTACTATGAGGGAAGTGATGTACTTGAGAAAATCTTCAGATTATCATATAAAAAATCATTAGATAAGACAGATAGAATTACTTATCAAGCTATGGAAGCATTTATTCACAACTTAAATACAATGCATTCTAGAGCAGGAGCACAAGTTCCTTTTTCATCAATTAACTTTGGTACAGATACATCAAGTGAAGGAAGAATGGTTATGAAAAACTATCTTCTAGCAACTGATGCAGGACTTGGAAAAGGTGAAACACCAATATTCCCAATTTCAATATTCAAAGTTAAAGAAGGAATAAATTATAATGAGGGAGATCCAAACTACGATTTATTCAAATTAGCTTGTAAAGTATCTGCTAAGAGATTATTCCCTAACTTCTCATTTATAGATTCTAAGTTCAACTTACAATACTATAAACCAGGAGATTATAGAACAGAAGTTGCTTACATGGGATGCCGTACAAGAGTTATGGCTAATGTAGCTAACCCTGATAAAGAAATAGTTTCAGGTAGAGGTAATTTATCATTTACTTCAATTAACTTAGTTAGACTTGGAATTAAATATGGAATAGTTTCAAATAAAAAAGCAGACATGGAAGGTTTCTATAAAGAACTTGATGAAACAATGGAACTTGTAAAAGATCAATTACTTGAAAGATTTGAAATTCAATGTAGTAAAAAAGTTTACAATTTCCCATTCCTATTAGGACAAGGAGTATGGATTGATTCAAAAGGATTAAAGAATAATTCAAGACTTCGTCCAGTGCTAAAAAATGGAACATTAACATTTGGATTTATTGGTCTTGCAGAAACATTAAAAGCACTATGCGGAGAACATCATGGTGAAAGTGAAAAGGCAAGAAAACTAGGATTAGAAATAGTTAAACACATGAGAGATGTTGCTGATAAATATGCAGAAGAATATAAATTAAACTTCTCATTAATCGCAACACCAGCTGAAGGTTTAAGTGGAAGATTTACAAATATAGATAAGTCAATATATGGAATAATTCCAGGAGTAACAGATAGAAATTATTATACAAATTCATTCCATGTACCAGTTTATTATAATATATCAATAGTTGATAAACTAAAAATAGAAGGACCATATCATGCACTAACAAATGGTGGACACATTAGTTATATTGAATTAGATGGAGATACAGCCACAAATGTTGAAGCATTTGAAAAGATTGTTAGAGTAATGCATGATAATGGAATTGGATATGGAGCAATTAACCATCCAGTAGATAGAGATCCAGTTTGTGGATATACTGGAGTAATTGGAGATGTATGTCCAGGTTGTGGAAGACACGAAAATGAAGGTGTCTCAATTGAAAGAGTTCGAAACGCGAGTCTTACTTGCTGCGGTAGATAGATACAAAAAATAGAAATAAAAAGAAGGAGAAGTAATTATGAAAAGTGAAGAAAGAAAAATCGGTGAGGGTGTAGGTTTTGAAAGAATTCGTCGTATAACAGGATATTTAGTTGGTACTGTAGATCGTTTTAACAACGGTAAAAAAGCAGAGGAACATGATAGAGTAAAACATTCAACATCTGGTCTTTGCCCAACAGAAGACAAGGAAAAAACAAAATAATATGAAAATCCGTCTAGCAAGTACTCTTCAGAGTGATAGTATAGTTGACGGTGAAGGAATAAGAACAGTGGTTTGGACTCAAGGTTGCCCTCATCACTGTCCTTTTTGTCATAACCCACAAACACATGATTTTAATGGTGGAAAACTATTCGAAATAGAAGAAATAAAAGAAGAAATAAAAAACTTAAAAGGACAAGACGGAATAACTCTTTCAGGAGGAGACCCAATGGTTCAACCTCTTGAATGTCTTGAGCTTGCTAAGTATGCACATTCTCTTGGAATGAACGTTTGGTGCTATACAGGATACTTATTTGAAGATGTACTTAAAAATGAAAAAATGAAAAGTCTACTAGAAGAAGTAGATGTTCTAGTAGATGGAAAATTTTTAATAGATGAGTTTAGCATGGACCTATATTACAGAGGCTCAAGAAATCAAAGAGTAATTGATGTAAAAAAGAGCTTAGAGTATGGTGAAGTAGTACTTATTGAAAAATACATGAAAACAAAGATTTTTAGTAACCTATACAAAAAAGAAGATGGAATGTTTATATAAAACTGAATTACATTTGTAATCCAGTTTTTTCTTGTAACATTATTGAAAAAAAATATATAGTTTGATAAAATGAAAAAGATGGAGGTAGAGTTATGGAAAAGAAAAAGATTAGAAATTTAATTGATATAAAAGATTTATCAGTAAAAGAAATAGATGAGTTAATTAAAGTAGCTAATGATATCATTGATAATAAAGAAAAATATTCTAAATTATGTGATGGTAAGATATTAGCTACTTTATTTTTTGAGCCTTCAACAAGAACAAGGCTTAGCTTTGAATCAGCAATGATGAGACTTGGAGGAAAAGTATTAGGTTTTTCTGAAAGTAGTTCATCATCAGTATCAAAAGGAGAAAGTGTAGCCGATACAATTGCAGTAGTAAGTGGATATAGCGACATTATTGCAATGCGTCATCCGAAAGAAGGAGCACCACTAGTTGCTACAACAAAATCAAAAGTGCCAATTATAAATGCAGGAGATGGAGGACATAATCATCCAACACAAACACTAACAGATTTATTAACTATAAAAAGAGAAAAAGGAAAATTTGATGATTTAACAATAGGATTATGTGGAGATTTAAAATTTGGAAGAACAGTACATTCCTTAATAACAGCAATATCTAGATATAAAAATATAAAATTTATACTTATTTCACCAGAAGAGTTAAAACTTCCAGAATACGTAAAAGAAGAAATACTTGATAAAAATAATATAGAATATATTGAAACAAAAGATATAGAAGAATATATTGATAAACTAGATATTTTATATATGACTAGAGTACAAAAAGAGAGATTCTTTAACGAAGCAGATTATATAAGATTAAAAGATTACTATATATTAAATAAAGAAAAACTTAAAAATGCAAAAAAAGACTTATGCATCATGCATCCGCTTCCTAGAGTTAATGAAATTCATACAGATGTAGATGATGATGATAGGGCATGTTACTTTAAACAAGCAGAATATGGCGTATACATAAGAATGGCACTAATACTAAAATTATTGGAGGTTAAATAATGAATATAGATACAATAGAAAACGGATATGTAATAGATCATATAACAGCAGGCAAAGCAATGGATATATATAATTTATTAGACCTAAAAAATCTAAATTGCCAAGTGGCATTAATTACTAATGCAAAAAGTAAAAAAACAAAAATAAAAGATATAATAAAAATAGGAGAACTAATAGATATAGATTTAGATAAACTAGCTTTTATTGATCAAAATATTACAGTAAATGTAGTAAAGAATGATAAAATAATTGAAAAGAAAAAACTAGAACTTCCTGAAAAACTAGTAAACGTACATACATGTAATAATCCGAGATGTATTACATCAGTAGAAAGAGATTTAGATCAAGTGTTTATATTAACAGATAAAAAATCTAATGTTTATAGATGTATGTACTGTGAATCTAGATTAGAAAATAAATAAGATTTGAATAATTAAATAAAATATGATATAATAACACTCCGAAACAAAGGGGTGTTATTTTTATGGTAAAATTATTAGATTTAATAGATAAATTAGAACTTGACCAAAAATTGATAAATGATTTCAATAGAGAAAACATTTTTTATGTATATGAATTACTAGAAATTAATCCAAATAAAGAAATTGGAAAATATCGTCCAATAAACTTAACTAAAAAGCAGAAAAACGATATAAGAAGTGTTCTTAACTTAAATAACTTAAGATATGTGTATGAATTAGATGAAAATGAAAAAGAGGAATATTACAATTATCTAAATAGTTTATGGGAAGAAAAAAAAGGAAAAGAAATAGAAAGTTTAGATATAGATTTCTTTGACTTTCCAGTTAGAGTTAGAAATGGACTTGTTAGATCTGGAATTGATTCTTTATTTAAACTATCAAAAGTAAATATAAAAGATTTATATGGAATAAGAAATTTAGGTACTTCTTCTATTCCTATAATATTAGAAACAATTCATAAATTAGGTATTTATCTACATGGAGAAGATATTTCTAAAATAAATAAAATCAATACTGTAGTAGATACATATGAAAAAATAAAAGATAGAAATTTATTTTTAATTGAAGAAGCAAAAGAAGTAATTGAAAGAAAATCTCAAAAACAAAATATATTAGACATGACGAAAAAAATAGAAAAAATAGTTACAAGTGAATCTATTAGTGAAAATGAAATGGATAATCAATTAATAACACATATGTATATGATACTAGAAGTATTAAAAGATAATGAAAATAAAGAAAAAGTAGAAGCAATTGAAGAATTGTTAAAGAGTTTATATCATTTTGATAAAACAGAAATAAAAAAATTAATTAAAAACAATGATTAAAATAATCTCCTATATATGTTATTATTAGTATGGGAGATTTTTTTGTGAGGTAATTATGAAGAAAATAAATAATTATATTAAAAAGAATTTAAATAAAATAATAAGTATATTTATATTAATAAGTCCAATACTTGATTTATTAGTATCAATTTCAATTAATGTATTACATCATAACTTAAATATAGGTATTATAGCTAGAATGTTATTTTTACTATTTATATATTATGTATCCGTAATAATATATCATAAAAGAAAAAATCTAATATATATTTTCTTATGTATTATATACTTAATAGCATATCTAATAATCGGATATAAAGATGCTATCATGATTAATATACATGGTTTTATGAGAACTTTCTATTTTCCAATAATTCTTTTAGGAATGTATTCGGTAAAAGATAAGATTAAAGTAGAAAAAAAAGTACTAGTTAGAACATGCTTATTATATATATTATTGATATTCATACCAGTAATTACTAAGACAGGATTTAATAGCTATAGTGTGGCAAAACTAGGAAGTACTGGATGGTTTAATTCTACTAATGAAATAAGTGGAATAATTAGTATTATACTTCCAATATTATTTATTGAACTAAGTAAAAAAGAGAAAATAATTTTAAAAATTATAATATCAGTAATATTCTTATATGTAATAAGTGAGATGGGAACAAAAACCCCTATATTAAGTTTACTAATAGTATTACTTGGAACATTTATATATACAATAATAAAGACAATTAAGGATAAAAAATATAAGTTATTATCTGGAATATTAGTAATAACAGTTTTATTATCAGTAGGTGCTGTAGTGTTAATTCCAAAAACGAATTTTTACAAAAATATAATGATTCATGCTAAATATTTAAAACTAGATAGTCCAAAAGATATTTTTACAGATGATTATGTATTTGATCACTTTATATTTAGTCAAAGAATAAGTTTTCTAGAAAATACAGATAATAGATATGATAAAGTAAAACTAACAAAGAAATTATTTGGAATGGGATATGTATCAAAGAAAATAACTAATTATAAAGAAATAGAAATGGATTACTATGATGTTTGGTATAATCATGGAATAATAGGATTCATATTATTTTTTAGTATATATTTATATATATTATTTAAAGTATTTAAAAGTCTTCCAAAGAAAATTGATTATGAAAAATATATGATGTATATTTCATTATTCTTAATATTAATATTATCACTTTTCTCAGGACACATAATAACAACACCGTCAGTTAGTTTATTTGTTGTTTTAATTTTATTGAATTTAATTAACATAAAACATGTAAAATAAAACGTAAACAGGTCTGTTTAAACCTGTTTTTTTAATTGTAAAATTAAATATAAAATGATAATCTTATAATAAGGAGAAGATATATGAAAAGAAGAAAAAATAAAAAATTATATTTATTACTTTTATTAGTTCTAGGAATAAGTATAGGTTATGCAGCACTAGCAAGTAACTTAAAAATTAATGGAACAAGTAAAGTAAGTAGTGCAACTTGGAATATACATTGGGAAAATGTACAAATAAATGAGAATAGTGTATCAACTAGTGAAGAAAATAAAGCAAGAATAACGGATGAAGCAAGAACTGAAGTAGAATACTCAGTAGAATTAAGTGAACCAGGGGATTTCTATGAATTTACAGTAGATGCTAAAAATGATGGAACACTTGATGCACAAATTTATTCAGTAGAATCAAAATATAATGATGCATTAATAAGTGATGAAAATAAACTTCCAGAATATATAAGTTACACAATAACTTATGAAGATGGAACATCAATTGAAGCAGGTAATACACTAGATCATGGACAAAAACAAACATATAAAGTAAAAATACTTTACCGTGAAGATATAGATTCAAGTAAGTTACCCCAGTCAAATGTAACACTTGATTTAAAATTTAAAGTTGAATACAGACAAAAAGAAAAAAATGCAAATAGTACATCAAATGATGATGGTGGTAAAATAACATTAACTAATCCAACAGTAAAAAATAGAGATGATGATGTAACATACTATACTGAATCTTGGATAAATGATAATGCAATATATTATGATCCAACAATACCTGCTGTATGCACAAGGGAAGAATATGAAGCAAATACAACAGAAATACTTTCAAATTCTGGATGTATGAAATGGTATGCATATAGTACAAAAGACAATAAAACAAAATTATTATTAGACCATAACCTATATTTAGGAGAATATGGTGATGAAGGAGATATAGTTTATTGGATATCTAATAGTGACGGAAATAATGTAGTGACTGGTAATGGAACTGAAGGTATAACATTTACAAAAGAAAGAGATGCAAGCTTTATTGATAAAAATTATTATGGCCCCCAAACAGCTCTAAAAGTTTTAGGACAAGTAACAAATCATTGGAAGACAAGTTCATATTCAGAAGTGTATCATCAAGAATATTCATACTCTTCAAATGAGTTAACTATAGATTATACAGGCTATAAAGCAATTTTTCTTACACATAATGAAATACTTAATTATTCAGCAAGAGATATACCAAGATTTATATATGATAATCTTACAAGCGAAGAATGGTATTGGACAGCAAGTCCAGATTATATAGAGGAAGACAGAGAATATATGGCATTTATAATTGCCTATGATGATTTTGGGGAAAGCCCAGTTGATTCAACAGGAGGAATTAGACCAGTAATAATTGTTCCTTCTGAATCATTAACTGATTAAAAAATAAAATACTAGTTTTTACTTTACTAGTATTTTTCTTTTTGCACTTAAATTAATTTACTTTTAAACCTTTTTTGATTATAATTAATCTGTAAACATAAAATATACTGGGAGGGATTATATGCGAGTTATAATTTCAGCAGGTGGTACTGGTGGACATATTTATCCGGCTTTAGCAATTATAAACAAAATAAAAGAAAAAGAACCAAATAGCAAATTTTTATATATTGGAACAACAGATAGAATGGAAAAAGACTTAATACCATCTTTGGGTATAGATTATGTTGGAGTAGAGATGAAAGGATTAGATAGAAAGAATCCTTTAAAAAATATTAAAGTATTATCAATGTATAATGCAGCTAAAAAGAAAATAAGAGAAGAAATAAAAAAATTTAATCCAGATGTTGTAATAGGTGTAGGTGGTTATATCACTGTACCAGTAATACTTAGTGCAAGTAAACTAAAATATAAAACAGTTATACATGAACAAAATAGTATTCCTGGAGTTTCAAATAAGTTTCTTTCAAGATATGTTAATAAAGTGTTAATATCTTTACCTGGATCAATGGAGTTTTTTAATAAAAAGAAAACAGTATATACAGGAAATCCAAGAAGTGAAGAGATAATTAATATTAAATCTATTGATAAAAAAGAATTAGGTCTATCAAAAAACAAAAAATTAGTTGTTATAGTAATGGGATCTCTTGGAAGTGCAACTATAAATAAAAAAGAAAAAGAAATGGTTAAAGATTTTTCAAACAAAGACTATGAAGTAATTCTTATTACTGGAGAAAAATATTATGATGATTATAAAAAAATAAATGTACCAGAAAATGTAAAAGTTTATCCATTTTTAAAGAACTTTATCAATGTAATAAAAGAGGCAGATTTAATAATATCACGTGCAGGAGCATCAACTATTTCAGAAATAACTGCAATAGGGCTTCCTTCAATTCTCGTTCCATCACCATATGTTACAAATAACCATCAATATAAAAATGCAAAGGAATTAGAAGATAATGGTTGTGCGAAAATACTTTTAGAAGAAGATTTTGATAGTAGTCATTTAATACCAATGATTGATGAAATATTAAATAATGAAAAAGAATATGAAAAAATGAAAAAATCTGCTAAAAAATTAGGTGTAGAAAATAGTGCAACTAAGGTATATAATGAAGTAAAGAAAGTAGTAGATGAAAAATGAAAAAGTTTTTAGAAGAAGTAGAAAAGAAAAACATTGGTAAAATAGAAAAAGAAGTATTTTTATCAAAATATACTACATATAAAGTTGGTGGATTATGTTCTTGCGTAATATATCCAAAAGATGTTGAAAAGTTAGTACAATTAATTAAAATAATAAAAAAATATAAATTAAAATATAAAGTAATTGGAAATGGATCAAATTTAATTTTTAGTGATAAAAAATATGATGGTGTAATAATTAAATTAAATAATTTAGATCAAATAAAAATAGTAGGAAATAAAATAACTGTTGGAGCTGGTTATTCACTAATAAAATTAACTACTATGGCTACTAAAGCATCACTTACTGGGCTTGAATTTGCAGCTGGAATACCTGGAACAGTAGGTGGAGCTGTATTTATGAATGCCGGTGCTTATAAAAGTGATATGGGATATATTGTAAAAGATGTAAAAGTATTAACTCCAGAAAATGAGATAATTAATTTAACAAATAGAGAAATGAATTTTCACTATAGAACATCATTTTTACAAAAACACCCTGATTATACTTGTTTAGAGGTAACATTAAGATTGAAAAAAGGCAAAAAAAGCGAAATAGAAGCACTAATTAAAGACAGAAGAAAAAGAAGATTAGAATCACAACCACTTGAATATCCAAGCGCCGGAAGTGTATTTAGAAATCCTGAAGGAGATTCTGCTGGAAGAATAATAGAATCTCTAGGTCTAAAAGGTCTTACAAAGGGAGGAGCACAAGTAAGTCCAAAACATGCAAACTTTATTGTTAATACAGGTGGAGCTAGTGCAAATGATATAAGAGAACTAATTATGTTTGTAAAAGAAAATGTAAAAGATAATTATGATATAGATTTAAAAGTAGAACAAGAATTTGTAAATTGGGAGTAGAATATGGCCAAGAAAATTGTAAAAAGAAGAAAAATTAAAATTTTTAGTCTTTTGTTATTACTACTTACTATAGGAGTAATATCTTTTTTCTTGTATTCATATATAACTAGTGACATAAAAAATATAATAATAAAAGGTAATACTTATTTAAATGATGAAGAAGTATTAGAACTTGCAAAGTTAACTGATTATCCAAGTTTTGTTTTATTAAACACATATAAAACAGAAAAAAATATAGAAAAAAACAAATATATAAAAGAAGCTAAAGTTAAAAGAAAGTTTTATCATACTGTAACAATAGATATAAAAGAACATGATATATTATTTCAAAATTCAAATAATAAATATGTGTTAGAAACAGGTAAAGAAATATTAAGTAATAAAAATATTAGAGTACCTAAACTTGTTAATTATACACCAGAAGATAAATATAAGAGCTTTATAGAAAATATGAAAGATGTAGATAAAAGTATCTTAGGTAAAATATCTGAAATAAGTTATGATCCCAATGAAATAGATAAAGATAGATTTTTACTACTTATGGATGATGGAAATAGTGTTTTTTTAACACTAACAAAGTTTGAAATGATTAATTATTATAATGAAGTATTATCACAATTAGAAGGAAAGAAAGGAATTTTATATTTAGATAGTGGAAATCACTTTAAAATAATGGAGTAAAATTATGACAAAAGAAATAAAGAAACAAGATAAAGTAAAAGTATTAATTAATAGATTATTAAAAATATTTCATATAAAAGTAAGTGAAAAAACAGAAAACTTATTTGTTCAAATATTTAAATTTGTAATAGTTGGTGGAATAGCAACAATAATTGATTGGATAATATATTATATAGTATATAATTTTTTACATGTAAATCCGTTAATTGCAAATATTATTTCATTCTCAATTTCTGTAATATACAATTATACAGCAAGTGTGAAATGGGTATTTGATGTAAATAAGGAAAAAAACAAAATTAGAATGCTTGCAGAATTTTTAATATTTAGTATAATAGGTTTGTTGCTTACAGAGTTATTACTATGGATAGGAATTGATAAACTTAACATGAATGCAATGCTAGTTAAGATTGTAGCAACAGCAATAGTTATGGTATTTAACTTTGTTACTAGAAAATTATTTTTAGAGTAGGAGAATATATATGACAAGTAAAAACAATAAAAAAAATACTAAAAGAAAAAATACTAGTTCTACCAAAAAAAAGAAAACAGTAACTAAAAAAGAAGTAAAGCCAGTAGTAGAAAAAGTTGAACCAACTATAATAAAAAAGGAAACTAAACAACAGGATATGTTTAATATTTTAGGTGAAGATAAGAGTAACAATTATAAAAAAGATAAGAAAGTATTACTAATTGTAATATTAATAATAAGTTTATTACTAAATATTTCGGCTTTATGTTATTTTAAGATTAACAATAAACCGAAAATAAAAGAAGTAGTAAAAAAAGAATATAAAGTTCCAGAAAATATTGTATTTTTAGGAGATTCTATTACAGATTATTATGATTTAGAAAAGTATTATCCAGATTACAATGTAGTAAATAGTGGAATAGGTGGAAATATAACAACGGATATATTAGAAAATATGGAAGAAAGAGTATATAGATATAATCCATCTAAAGTATTTTTATTAATAGGAATAAATGATTTAGCACATGAAATTCCAAAAGATGAAATTATTTCTAACATAGAAGAAATTGTAGAAAAAATAAAAAAGAATAGACCAAATGCAGAAGTATATGTTGAAAGTATTTATCCTGTTAATGATAGTGATGATGAAAAAATAGAACATGATAGACTTGTTAATAGAAATAATGAAGATGTTGTTGAAGTAAATTCTGAAATCGAAAAGTATTGTAAGGATAATAAAGTAAAATATATAGATTTATATAATGAATTAATTGATGAAGATAAAAATTTAAAATTAGAATATACAAAAGAAGGGTTACATATATCTGATGAAGGATATGAATTTATTACAAAAGAACTAAAAAAATATTTAAAATAAAGAAAAATTAGAAGTAGTTCTAATTTTTTTTTATTTCTTATTCTTTTCTTTTTATAATGTTTATAGTATAATTATTTATGATAGTAGAAAGGAAGGATGAAATTTGAGTAAATTATTTACTGGAATAGAAATTGGTACTAATAGTATAAAGATAATAGTAATGGAAAAAATTAAGACAGAATTTCATCTTATTGCTACTAGTAAAGTAAAATCTTCTGGAATAAAAAGAGGAGAAGTAATAGATGCAAAAAAAGTAGTGGAAAGCCTAAAGAAAGCAGAAGAAGAAATAGAAAGCCAGATAGGTACAAAAATTAAAAAAGTTATTTTATGCGTTTCACCAAAAAATTGTATTTTTAATATAGTTTCAGGAGATATAAAGTTCAAAGAACCAAGAGTTATAGATGGAAATGATGTACAAAAAGTAATTAAAAAAGCAATAACAGGAAAAACAACTAAAGACTATGAGTTAGTAACATCTATTCCAATTAATTTTAGAATAAATGATGAAAAAACAGTAAAAGACCCAAAAGGTCTTACTGGAGAAAAATTAGAAGTAAAAGCAGTAATATCTGAAACCCCTAGAGAAACATTATATAATTTATTAGGTATTTTAGATGTATGTGATTTAGAAGTGTTAGATATAGCATTTACTTCAACTGGAGATTATTATACTGTAAGAAATAGTGACCTAGATAAAAAAATTGGTGTAGTAATAAATATTGGTGAAGATAGTACAAATATTTCAGTATATAACAAAGGAATAATGATAAAAAATAGTACAGTTAATGTAGGTAGTTTCTATATTGATCATGATTTATCATATATTTATAATATCGATTTAGACAAAGCAAGAGATTTAAAAGAAAAATTTGTAGTAGCATCTAGTAGATATGCAGATAAATATGATAAAATAGAACTTGAGACAAAAGGTGGGACAAAATATAATGTAACACAGATGGATGTCTCAAAAGTAGTAGAAGCAAGAATAGAAGAAATACTAAAAGTTGCTAAAAAAGAAATAAAAAACTTAACAAATAGAAAAATTAGTTATATAATCGTATTAGGAGGATTAAGCGAAATTACAGGTTTTAACTATGTAGTTGAAAATACTTTAGGTAATTTAGCTTACACCTACAACAATAATACAATTGGTCTTAGAGATAATAGTTTTACAAGTGTTTTAGGATTAATAAAGTATTTTGACAATAAGTTAAGTCTTAGAAATGCAGAATGTAACATGTTTTCTCAAGAAGACATGAAAAAAATTATAAACGTAAGAAGTAAAGATAATAAGGAATTCCAAAAAGTCTTTGACCACTTTTTACAAAACAAGGAGGATAAGGTATGTTAGGCGGACTTGAGATGGATCAGTTAGCAAAAATTAAAGTAATAGGATTAGGAGGCGGCGGAGGAAATGCTGTTAATAGGATGGTTGAATCTGGCGTTAAAGGTGTAGAATTCATTGCTGCTAATACTGATTTACAAGTATTAAATACATCAAAAGCAGATGTCAAAATCCAAATCGGTGCTGATGGTCTTGGAGCTGGAGGAAAGCCTGAAGTAGGAAAAGAAGCTGCAGTAGCTGCTAAAAAAGAATTAGAAGATGCATTAAGTGGTGCAGACATGATTTTCATCACATGCGGAATGGGTGGAGGAACTGGAACAGGAGCTGCTCCAGTAGTAGCAGAAATTGCACAAGCATTAGGTGCATTAACAGTTGCTATAGTAACTAAACCATTCTCATTTGAAGGAAAAAGAAGAATGGAAAATGCAGTTAAAGGTCTAGAGGAATTAAAGAAACATGTAGATACTTTAATTGTTGTACCTAATGATAGATTAAGAGAAATAATAGATAAATCGACACCAATGAAAGATGCATTTAAAGAAGTAGATAATGTACTACATAGAGGAGTTCAATCAATATCAGATTTAATTGCTGTAGTTGGATTAATCAATCTAGACTTTGCAGATATTAAATCAGTAATGAAAGATTCAGGAAATGCAATAATAGGAATTGGTATTGGAATTGGTGAAGATAGAGCTATTGAAGCTGCAAAAGATGCAGTTTCATCACCATTACTAGAAACAAATATTAATGGTGCTACAGATGCTATTATTAATATTACAGGAGGAGTTAATCTAACACTATTTGAAGCTGAACAAGCTGCTGAAGTTGTTAGAGCTGCTGCTGGAAATGATATTAATACAATATTTGGTGCTGTTATCAATGAAAACTTAACTGATGAAGTTATAGTAACAGTAATTGCTACTGGATTTGATAAACGTGGAAGACAAAAAACTTCTGAAAAAGAAACAGTTAAGATTCCATCACCAAAAGAAGTTGAAAAAGAAGCACCAAGAAGAAGTGTTGAGGAAACAACATATACACAGGCTCGTTCTAAAAAAGATGATGAGAGTGATGGAGACGATGAATTTGAACTTCCACCATTCTTACAAAATAGAAACTTCTAAAAAAGAAATACTAAATAAAGTATTTCTTTTTTTCTTTGAAATAGTGTCAAATATGTTAAAAAAAAGCCCATAAAGTTTGAAAAGAGTTTATAAAATGATATAATACAATTGAAGGTGAAGATATATATGGCAAAACGTAAAAGAAGAAAAAGTAAACAAGCAAGTTTTGAACATAAAAATGAACTTATTGGTATACTTCTAATTCTAATAGGAATTTTAGGTATTGGAAAATATGGACTAGTAGGAAGAGCACTTGCTTCATTTGCAGTATTTTTAGTAGGATCAATTTACATGGTACTTCTAGTAGTATTAATACTAGTTGGACTTTATGTTGTAATAAATAGAGAAATGCCAGACTTTTTTGCAACTAAATTACTGGGAATATATATTTTTCTTTTAGGAGTACTAGTATTAATGCATAAAGAGTTTGTAGTACAAAATGATGGAAATGCTATGTTGATTTTTAAAGAAACAATGAATCAATTAACAGCGGCTTTTCATGGAATAATGAATACAGGAACAATAGATGATATATTTGTTGTAGGTGGAGGAATAATTGGCGGTGTTTTTGCACTCCTATTTGATAAATTATTCTCTTTTGTAGGAATGGAAATAGTATCATTTGTATTAATAGGATTAGGAGTATTATTATTCACTGGATTCTCAATTTTGGATTACTTAAAAGAAAGAGTAGATTCATCAAAAGAAAAAATTAGAACTAAAAAAGAAGAAATTAAGGAAAAAAGAGCTAAAGAGAAAAATCTTGAAGATACAATGGCTCATGTCATAATAAATGGAAATATAGATAAAGATGAAGTAGAAGAGCCTAAGAAAGTAATTAATTCTATTTCAGAACTTACTGCTAAACCAGAAGAAAAAGAAAAGAAAGAAGAAGTAGAAAACAAAGAACAAAGTGCAGTTGAAATGGAAGAAGTAAAAGAACACAAAGAAGTAAAACATAATTTAATGTATACACTTCCTCCAATAGATTTACTTGAAAAACCAAAGAAAAAAGGAAAAACTGCTGATCAAAGTATAATAGAAAAAAACATTATTACTCTTGAAAAAGTACTTGCAGATTTCAAAATAAATGGAAAAGTAGTAGAAGTACATATTGGTCCATCAGTAGTTCAATATGAACTTGAAATAGCAAGTGGAACAAGAGTAAATAAAATAACAAGTATAAATAGAGAAATAGCCCTAGCACTAGCTAAAAAAGATGTAAGAATTGAAGCTCCAATTCCAGGAAAGAATACTGTTGGAATTGAGTTTGCAAATGAAGCGCCAACTCCAGTTAGTTTCTATGAAATAATTAATAGTAAGAAGATGCAAGAATCAAAAGAAAAATTCTTACGTGTACCACTTGGTAAAAGTATTATGGGCGATGTTGAAACATGTGATGTTAACAAGATGCCTCACTTACTTATAGCGGGTACTACTGGTTCAGGTAAATCAGTTTGCGTAAACGGAATCATTTGTTCAATATTAATGAGAGCAAAACCAGATGAAGTAAAACTAGTAATGGTAGATCCAAAAGTAGTTGAACTTTCTGTATATAATGGAATACCACACTTAATGTGTCCAGTTGTTTCAGATCCTAAAAAAGCAGCCGTTGCCTTAAGTAAAATGGTAATGGAAATGGAAAGACGTTATCAAACATTTAGTGATTCAAAAACAAAAAATATTGAGGGTTACAACGAATATGTTGAAAAATACAATAAAGATCATCCAATGGATCAAATTGAAAAAATGCCTTACATAGTAATTATAATAGACGAGCTTGCTGACTTAATGATGGTAGCTGCAAAAGAAGTAGAAGATTCAATACTAAGAATTACACAAAAAGCACGTGCTGCTGGAATGCATTTAATAGTAGCAACACAAAGACCTTCTACCGAAGTAATTACAGGTTTAATTAAAGCTAACATACCTTCACGTATAGCTTTCTCAGTTGGTTCAGGAATAGATTCAAGAACTATACTTGATCAAGTAGGAGCAGAAAACTTACTAGGAAAAGGAGATATGCTATATCTACCAATAGGGCTTAATTCTCCACAACGTATTCAAGGTTCATACATAACAGATGATGAAATAAAGAGAATAATAGATTTCGTAACTAATCAGCAAGAAGCAGATTATGATGATGTAATGATGAACTTAGAAGTACAAACAGAAGAAAAAGAAGAGACTGCTAAGAGTGTAGTAGTTGAAGAAGATGAAGATGATCCATTATATAATGAGATAGTTGAATTTGTAATTAGTACACAAAAAGCTAGTGCATCACTTCTACAAAGAAAATTCAAACTTGGTTATAATAGAGCAGCTAGAATAATAGATTTACTAGAAGAAAGAGGAATTATAGGACCACAAAATGGTTCTAAGCCAAGAGAAGTATTGGTAACATTAAATGAATCAGCAAGTGAAGAAATACCAGAAGAATAACTGATAGACTTAAGTTTATCAGTTTTTTATTTATAAGGAAAGT
>DLOU01000052.1:3200-6279 GCA_002477275.1 Caryophanales bacterium UBA7476 | reverse complement strand
CTAGATTCGAACTAGCGCATGTCAGAGTCAAAGTCTGATGCCTTACCACTTGGCTATGAGGCAATCAGTGGTGGAGAGGGATGGATTCGAACCATCGAACCCGAAGGAACAGATTTACAGTCTGTCGCGTTTAGCCACTTCGCTACCTCTCCAAAAAAAATGGTGCCGAAAACAGGACTTGAACCCGTAACCTACTGATTACAAATCAGTTGCTCTACCAATTGAGCTATTTCGGCAAAACAATGGTGGGCGATATAGGACTCGAACCTATGACCCCCTGCTTGTAAGGCAGGTGCTCTAACCAACTGAGCTAATCGCCCAAAACCCGTTGACATAATCAAATATATCAGTTTATTTAAGCTTTGTCAATAGAAAAAGTATCTTTTTTTATTAATTATTACCATTTTCTTCTATTTCCGATAACTTTTCTTTCATCCATTCAGGTAATTTTTCTCTCAATGTTTTAAAACCATTTACTGTTTCTTCTATTTTTGTACTTCTTTTTTTATTAACTCTATAATCTAAATCTTTGATGCTTAATTTTAATTGTCCTTTTTCATCATCTTTCCCTATTACTCTTACTCTCAATTCCTCACCAATTTCCGCATAATTATTTAAATTTGCAACATATCTATCACTTACTTCAGAAATATGTATCAAACCCGTGTACTTATCATCTATATTAACAAAAATACCATATTTTTCGATTCCTGTTACCTTACCTGTTAATACGTTACCAATTTCTATCACTGGAATCACCTCTTTTTTTATTATATCACTTTACTTTTTTTATGTAAAACAAATCATTTTTTTATCTTTACTGTTTTTAATTTTAACTATATAATATATTCGGTGATATTATGAAAGACGAAGAAATAATTGAACGAATTAAAGAGGAACTTGATAATGTTAGACCTTTTCTTATGAGTGAAGGTGGCTATGTCGAATTTGTTAAATATGAGGATAATATATGTTATGTCAAATTTGATGGAGCTTGTGCTGACTGTTCTCTTATTGATGTAACATTAAAAGATGGTATTGAGCAGCTTTTAATTAATGAAATTCCTGAAATAAAAGAAGTCAGAAAGATTGATTAACTAGATATCCAATTTATGCTAGGGATACTAGTTTTTTTATTTATTATTTTATAAATTTTTTTTAAAAACAACTCATATTTTTTTGTTTTTTTAGTTATTAATATAATATTATTTTCAGGTGTTTTATCATTTACTATCTTTTCATACATATCTAAAAAATATGTAGGAAATACCATTCTACAATAAAATAATTGCCATCCATATTTACTTAAATTAATACTATCTAAAATATTTTCTAGTTCTTCATTAATTATATTTTCATAAAAGAATTTGTACTTTATGTATTCACATATATCTCTTGTATAATGGTCTAATACTATATTATTTATATCATAATAATCTCTTTTTTTTAAATTATATATTCTTCTATGTGATATTGTTGGAATGTCCCTTTTGTCTTTTTCGTTTTTATTGATGTTATTGTAATAACTAATAGCATTTTCACTAAGTCCTATATAATAATCTAAATATTGATCTAATATTTTATATTTTTTATTAATATGTTTTCTTTGATAATAAATATAATCAATCTTTCTAATCCATAAATCAAACCACTTTTCTCTTGATATCATTTTATACTTCTCATAATATTTTATATTATTTTTATATAAAATATCAGATATAGTTATATTTTCTTCTTTGTAATTTCTTTCTTGAGTTAATATATATTGTTTGTTATTATAAATAACAAGTGGAAAATTGTTTTTTGTTAATATTATTTGATTATATTTATTATTATTATATAGTAATTCATATATTTCTTTTATTTCTTCTATTTTTCTGTAGATTTCTTTAAAAATATATGTATTATTATTATATTCAAATTCTACAATATTATTTTTATTTATAATATTAATATTTATTAAACCATAATAGTATTCAATTAGATTTTTCATTTTATATTCCTCTTTTTAATTATATGCATAGAATATTACTTCTTAACAAAAAAAAGATAAGATATAAATATAAATCTTATCTTCTTTTTGGACTGCCATTTTTTGAACTCATTGATTCAATTTCACTTCTTGATTTTCTTAATTCATCATTTATTGCTTGTAGAGCTCTCATTTTAACAGTTGCTTCTGTTTGATGTTTTTGAGCTTCTTTTAATTCTTCTTCAAGTACATGACTTTCACTTACTGCATCAGTACATTCTGCTTCAGCACTTGCATAAGCACTTTCCAAATTAGCAATATTTTCGGCTTTTATTCTTTCATTTTCAGATTTTAATGCTTCTGCAGAAGCTAAAACTTTTGAAGTTATTTTTTTCTGTCTATCTATTGCTTCTTGTGTTGATGCATTAATTTGTTGTTGTTGTGCTAATTCTCTTTTCTTTTGTTCTATTTCTCTAGTTAATCTTTGAACTTTTTGTTCATAAGTTTCATCTTGAGTACTATCTGTTTGTTGTGAAATTGATGAAGTGCTTCTTTGTTCTTCTTTTATTTCTTCTGAATTTTTCTGAATTTGATCAAATATTGATCCAAAGCTTAATGTGTCACTTTCAGCAAAATCACCAAATTCTTGTTTCTTTGGTCCATGTATTACAACTCTTTGTCCTTCTAAAGATGCTTCAAGTCCTGTTTCACTATCAATTCCAGCAATCGATTCTTCACTTGAAACTTCTTTTTTATCTTCTAAGTTTGTACCTACTGTATGATCAATTTTCTCAACTTCTAAATCTTTTATTGGTTTTACTGCTGATTTTACTCTTATATCGTTAAATTCATCTTCTTTTTTCTTTTGCTCTTCAAACCATACATCAAAATTTTCTCTTTCTTTAGAAACTTTTTCATCTGTGTTTGAGTCAGATATAATACCTGATATATCAGTTAGACCTTCACTATCTTCTTTTGCTACTGATACTATTTCTTCTACTTCTGGTTCTTCAGATGCTAATGTTCCTTCATTCTTTAAATTTTCAGCGAAATTTTTCCATGACTCCATTTCTTTGTCATCTGATGCTATTACTACTGGTCCTTCAC
>DLOU01000052.1:2967-3186 GCA_002477275.1 Caryophanales bacterium UBA7476 | reverse complement strand
TTCTTTTAATTTTGAAAATTTTGATTTAATAGACGCTATTGCTCCTGCAATTCTTCTAAAAACCTCATAACTTTTTTCTCTTAGTCTAATTGGTTTTCTTCCTTTATTATTTGCCTTAGTTATATCTCTACCTAAATCAGTGTCATGTATGGTAATTCCTTCAGATTCAATACTAGCCGCTTTTTCTCTAACTTTTCTTAAATCTTCTTCTGTAATATC
>DLOU01000052.1:0-2951 GCA_002477275.1 Caryophanales bacterium UBA7476 | reverse complement strand
TATTTGATAATTCTCTTAATACATCTTTAATACGATTCCATTCACTTTCACTTTCAATACCTAGTAAGCTTGGAACTTCGTTTGTTCTATCTACATTTGAAACATATACTGTAACATTACCATTTTCATCTTTTTCATTTTTTGTATATACAACATATTCTTTTTTATTATCTTTGAATTCAAACGCAAGGATAACTTCTACTTCTTCAGTTTGTCCGTCCTCATTTATTATAGACATGATTTTTTTATCTCCCATGTTTTATCCTCCTTTTATATTATACACTTTTATTTTATCATATATTGCATTTATTTCAAGTCTTTATTAACTTTTTTTTATTAGAAAATGCTTTGCCTTATATCCGCAAAAATCTTCTAGATATTTCTTATAATTTTCAATATTATTAATTTTATTTACATTTTTATTATTCTTATCATTAAAGCCTTTTAATCTTAGTTTTTCATATGAGTAATCTCCACATATATAATCATAATCATCAAAATACGATGTATATAGATATTCTATTTCATCTTTATTAATACAATTTCCAACATCTTCAACCACTTCATATTCTATGTCATTTATCTTTATCTTTTTCATAATATCACCATATTAATTATATCAATTATTTTTTTTTAGGTAAAGTTTTCATTTTTATAGTTTTACTAATATAACATCTTCACCTATTTTTTCTATGTTTTCCCATTTTATTTCTATGTCAAAATCTTTATTGAAAAAGTTAAAAGTATTATTTTTTGATTCAACAATTAATGTTCTTATTTTCCCGTTTTCATGGTCTATGTTTACATCTATAATGTTTCCAATATTCTTTCCTGTACTAATATTAACTAAGTTCTTATTCTGTAAGTCTGATAATCTCATTTTTCCTCCTATATTAATCTATGAATAAGAAAAAAAAATATCACATTATTATTAATGTAATACTTTTTTTAATTGTTTTATTGCAGAATGTTCAAGTCTTGATACTTGTGCTTGGCTTATCATTAATTCTTCTGCCACTTCCATTTGAGTCTTTCCAACTACAAATCTTTCATCTAAAATAAATTGTTCTCTTGAATTTAATTTGTTTATAGCATCATCTACTGCAAGTCTTAATTCAATATCTTTGCTGCTATCTTTTTTATCTTCAATTTGGTCACATACATAAATTGTATCTCCCCCATCATTGTAGATAGGTTCATACATACTTACTGGATTTTTTAATGCTTCAAATGCTAAAACCACATCATAGCTACTAACCTTTAAAAATTCCGCTATCTGATTATAATCTGGTTTTTTTCCATGTTCTTTTAAATACTCTTCTTGAAATTTTAAACCTTTATATGCAATATCTTTTAATGATCTACTAATTCTTAAACTTGTATTATCTCTAAGATATCTTCTCATTTCTCCGTCTATCATCGGAACTGCATATGTAGAGAATTTTACATCATAAGAAAGATCAAAATTATCTATTGCTTTCATTAAGCCTATACATCCTATTTGAAATAAGTCATCCAAATTATCGCATCGTGACTGAAACTTTTTCAATAAAGACAAAACTAATTTCAAATTTCCTTCTACTAATAACGTTCTTGCTTGTTCATCTTTTTCTTTTAGTTTTTTGAATAATAATTCCATTTCTTCATTAGATAAAACAATCAAATTTTTTGTATTAACTCCTGTAATTTCAACTTTATTTTTTGCCATAAAAAAATCTCCTTATACTTATTAAGGGATTTCCTTTCTTTTTTATACATTATTTTATCTTAGAATTAAACTCATTTGGTATCTTGCTATTAAAAACCATTTTTTTCTTTTCAATCGGATTAAATATTTCTAATCTATTTGCATGTAAAAAAAGTCTTTTTTCTTTGTCTTCTCCATATTTCTTATCTCCTAAAATAGGATGATTTATATGTGACATACTTACTCTTATTTGATTTTTTCTACCTGTTTCAATTGTTATATATAATTTTGAATAATTATCATTTTCTTTCAAAACTTTATAATTAGTTATTGCTTTTTTACCATCTTTATTTTTTGAAATATATACTAAATTAGTAGTAGTTTCTTTTAAAAAATATGTTAATTTTCCTTCTCTTTTTTCCATTTTTCCATGTACTATTGCAATATAGCTTCTTTCTTTAACGTATTCATCCCAATTTTTTTGAAAAATATTCTTTGTGTATTCATTTTTTGCTAGCATCAAAACTCCACTAGTATCTTTATCTAATCTATGAATTATAAAGACTTTTGCATTTTTATTTTTACTTTTTAAATATTCTCTTACTAAGTGGTAACATGTTTCTTCTTTCTCTTTTGAAGTTGCTATTGATAATAGGCCACTTGGTTTATCAACAACTATTATATTATCGTCTTCATATAATATTTCAAATGGAAGGCTTCCACTATTATTCTTTTTTGTTTCAATATTTATAATTGAATTTTTTTTCAATGGATAATTATATTTTGTTGTTCTTACACCATCTACATAAATTAATCCATTTTTTAAATATTTCTTTATATTTTTATGTGATATATTTGAATTTTCAATTAGATAGTTTAATAACTCTCCATCACTATTTGATATTATTTTCATACTTACACCAGCCTAAAATAAAAACCATTCTATGAATGGTTAAAACATAATGGCGGAGCAGGAGGGATTTGAACCCTCGCNNCCCGACCTACACCCTTAGCAGGGGCGCCTCTTCAGCCTCTTGAGTACTGCTCCATTTAAAATTCAATTGACATTAATATGGTACCTTAATTTTATAATTATGTCAATTATTTTTTTTGAAAAATAAAAACCTTGTTACCAAGGTTTAATTCAATATGGTGACGAGTACGGAATTCGAATCCGTGAATGCTGCCGTGAAAGGGCAGTGTGTTAAGCCGCTTCACCAACTCGCCATATGGCGCCTCAACTAGGACTTGAACCTAGGACCCC
>DLOU01000039.1 GCA_002477275.1 Caryophanales bacterium UBA7476 | reverse complement strand
CCACACTTATTCTACACTAACTAAAAATACACTAAATCGTGTATTTTGAAACTTTTAAAAATATATTAATAATTGTCTCTTTAAAAGCAGAAATTTTATCTGCAACACATAATATTAGACTTTCATTATACTTTGGAACTCTAAATATATTTAAAGGAAACATATGACAATATATCATATCTTTTTCTATATCATTTAATTCAAAATCATTACATGCGTTTCTTAAAGCAGTATCCGCATGAGTAAAACCATGAAGTCTATGACTAGGGTCATTATCATGCCAATCATATAAAAAATAATCATGAAGAAGTGCTCCTCTAACTAAACTCTTTCTATCAACATCTATATCAAACTTATCACATATTGATAAACAAGTTAAAGCAACTAAAACTTCATGTTCATAAACACTAAATTTACCATGTTGAACAAAATTCTTTTGAATTTTAAATCTTTCTGAAGAAAGTATGTCAGAAGCATAAGTTTTCACTATCTCAGCATATTTTTCTTTTTTTACTATATTATTCATACTTCCTCCTTTATATCTATATAAATTTATCTATAAATTCAAATATTACATCAAAATATTTTTCTTCATCTTCTAATTCACTTTGAGCATGTCCTGCTTCAAAAAATCTTTTGTCTTTTTTACTACTACATGCATCATAAAGTATATCACACATTTTATATGGAAGCAATGTATCTTTTGTTCCATGAATAAATAGTACTGGTGCTTCTATATTTTTAGTAAAATTAATGACATTTGCTTTTCTAAAACCGTATCCATGAAAAAATACTTTAAATATGAAACTTGCTATATCTAAAATTGGAAAACTAGGTAATTGATATAACATTTTTAGCTGTGATCCAAAAATATCATAGACACTAGTGTAAGAACAATCTGAAATACAGCACACTAAATTTTTTGGTTTTTCACCAGCAGTAAATAATGTTGTAGCTGCTCCCATTGAATGCCCATGAAGTATTATTTTAGCATTTTTATCTCTATCAGTAATAAACTTAATCCAATTAAGAATATCAAGCCTATCTGTATATCCCATTCCAATGTATTTTCCTTCACTTTCACCATGGCTTCTTAAATCAGGAAGTAATACATTATAGCCTCTATCATAATAATATTTTGCCATATGTATCATTTCTTCTTTTTTTCCTAAATAACCATGAATCATAATAACCCAAACATTATTTTTTCCTGTAAATAAATCAGCAATTAATTTATATCCATATGAATTAATTTCTACTTTATCAAATGGATTTTTATCTAAAAAATCAACATTATCTATTTTATTTTGTCTTAACTTTTTATTAGCATTTTCACTTCTGTGAAATAACTCTTTTTTTCTAGAATTAGTTTTCTTTTTACTAGTAGATTTAATTAAACCTTCCTTTATTAATATTAAGGAGCAATAAACATAGAAAATAAAAAGTAAAATTAAGGCACCTATTATTATATATATATAATATCTCATACTACCACATCCAACAAAATTATAACATTACTAATATTACTTTACAAAACAATAGATAAAACTATATGTAAATAAATGTAAACTACTATTATTATTATCATTTTATTAATATAATATGTATTATTTTTTTTCATATAATTTAGTATGAATAATGATATTAATAAAAGACTGAAACAATTAAATACAGAGGATAAAATATGGATATTATATATTGGTATTATTTTTATGAGTTTTTATTCTAATCATTTAGAAAGAAAATATTTTGTTAACCATGATTTAAAAAGTAAAGATGAATATAGAAAATTAACTACTCTTATATTTATAATTCTAATTATTGTATATTTATATTTTTTAAAAGACTCTATTGATTCTATAAGAGAATTAAAACCTAATGATTCTAAAAAGAAAAGGGATTTGGTTTATTTATCTTTTTTAGGCTCTCTTCTTATTGCCATATCAGGCTTTATTTTTCTATATATTTCTATTGTTGATAATGATTTAAATATTGAACTTGCTTTTAATTAAAAATATGTTAAAATATTACTCATTGAAAGGAAGCATCTAGTATGAAAGAGATTATTCTTAATGCAAAAGAAGATTTTCAAAAAGCAGTTAAATTAGTTAATTCAACAAAAGAAATGTTAATCGATGAAGATGCTTTCTTTGAAAACTTTGAGGGGTTTACAGAAATGACTCAATTGTTTAGATTTACAAATGAAAATATATCTGAATACTACGAGTTATTTGACTTTGAAAATAAAGATGTTTTAACTGTAATAGGAGCTGGTGATCAGGCTTTATCAGCAATATTTAAAGGTGCTAAAAACGTTGATGTATTTGATATAAACAAATTATCATATTATTTTTTAAATTTAAAAAAATATGCAATAAAAAACATTTCATATGAGGAATATCTTAAATTATTTAATCCAATAACTAAACTTAAAGATTCAGAGATAATGTATGAAAAAGTAAGTTCAAATATTGATGATAAAAATGTAAAAGAATTTTGGGATTATGTATTTAGAAGCAATTATGTATTTTATTACTTATTTTTTGATACAAATTCAAGTATAAATAGAGTAAAAAGAAATGTTCCCTATTTGGAAAGTGAAGAAAATTATAATATTTTAAAGCAAAGAATTGAAACCAGTAAAATTAAATATGTAGGTGGAGATTTAACAGAACTAGTTCAGACACTTGACAAAAAATATGATTACATAAATTTATCTAATATAATTGATTATTTTGATGATAAAGTTTTTGCAGGAAAATTATATTCAATTATTTTTAATAATCTATTAAATAAAGATGGCATGTGTATGATGGAATATGAATGGTATTTATATGCTTGTTGTAATGATTATATAGAAAATTTATTTATAAAATATCAAATTGAAAAACATACTATGAAATCTGAAGACATAAGACCTTCAAGTGCATATATTTATAAAAAATAAAGGTGATAATATGACTAGGAATGAATTTTGTTTAAATATAAAATTAGCATATAATGATAATAATTTTGTGAAAATTTATGATCTGTTCAAAGAAAAATTAAAAACAAAAAATATTAGAACTATTGATTTCGAAATAATAAATATATATTTATATACACTGGAAATGTTAAATAAAGAAGAAGAAAAAATTGAAGTATTAAAACAAATATATAATAAAAAACCTTTTTACTTAGAAGAATTAATTTATATATATCTAAAAAGAAATGATAATAACAGTATTTTTAATCTTAAGTGTGATAACAAAGAAAACTTTTTTTTAGCAGCAATAGAATGTTATAAAAAGGGAGACTATGAAAATTCTACATATTGGTTTAATGAATATATTAATAATGCTCCAGATTCAAGTAAAAAACTTATTATAATAAAAGAATATATGGAAAGAATTAAAAAGCATAATGAAACAGGATGTTTCTTAAGTTTAAATTTTAGTGATTTTTTAGAAAAAGGTTATACTCTTTCTGTTGGAGATATAGTATATGTATATGATAATAAAGGATTAGAAAAAAAGGATAAAAAAAGAGAAAGAAGGCCTATTTTAATTTGGAAAATAGAAAAAAGTAAAATATATGGTATACCACTTACAACAAAGATTAAAAACAATAAAATAGTAATTTCTAAAAATAAATATCTTAATTTAAAAAAGGATTCATCTCTTAGAAATGATTTTTTTATTTTTGATAAGAATAAAATTAAAAATGTCGTAGAACGAATAAATGTAGAAGAATTAAATGATATATTTTATAATTTTTATATCTCAATAATCTGTAATAATAAAGTTGAACTTGAAAATTCATCGGACTTTATATTAGATTTTATGAAGAAGATGGATATACAAAGACATAATATTATTTTATATAGAGATAATAATACAAAATTACATAAAAAGTATTTTGTTTTAAGTATTAATCATGATAGTTATGAATTAATAGAAGTTGATAAGCAAAAAGAAAAATATATAGTAACAAATAAAATACCAATAACAAAAAATAAAAAAAAGCCTATGCTCTCTAAATTAGAAATAAATGAAGAAAATATAAATGAAATACTAAATAGTATTGATGAAAGATATAGAATAAAAGATAAAATAGGTATCATAATAGAGACTGATAAAAAAAGATATGTAATTTTAAAAGAACTTGATAATGAATATATATGTGCATTCTTGCCATATTCAAATACATTTGCTCTATTTGAAAGAATTTCAAAAGATAATGATATTGTTTTTAAAGAAAGAATGGATAAAGATGAATTATTAAAATTAGAAGATATGTTAAAAAAATATGCTGGTGAAAATAACACCTATATAGAAGGATATTCACCATCAACAAAAAGAATATCTAAACATTTAAAAAAGCAAAGAAAAATTTAATTTAATTCTTTGTTTTTTTTATTATGTAAACATATAGTATAAAAAGGAGTTAAAATTGAAAAAAAATATTTCACCTAAATTATTTTCATTAAGTGCTGTTGCTATAGGTTATATCTTAATTGATGATATGAAAACAGCAAATGAACAAAATGCCCTTGGAAACTGGTTAATGCTAGTTGCACAAGTAATTTCTACTAATGCTTTCTATAAAGCTGTAAATGAAGATAATACTATATCAAATACTGGTAAAAATAATGCTGCAACTTTTGGAAAAAATAATACTAAAGATGACACAATTGAAATGCTTAGGAAGATGAAAAATGCTATAGATAAAGAAATAGATAATATATTAAAAAAATAGGTTGTAACTAACCTATTAAAAAAACTATTTTGTTAAAACTAATTCTTTATTATCTGTATTAACTTTCTCACTATACTCATTATAACTATCCATATATAAGAATCTTGAATCTAAAATTGGATATAATAGTGGAAATTTATCCATAAATATCTGAGCATGAGTTGACAAAAGATTTTTCTTATTAATTTCAAGACTAATTTTTTGAAGTTCATATAAATCACTTTGTATTGTTGAATCATATTTTGTCCTAGCTTCTTTCTCTTCAAAATCATTTAATTCATCTAATGTTAGATTGTAATACTCACATATAAAATCTCTATAATTCTTTTCTAACTCCTCTATTTTAGAACAGTTAGGATCTGATTCATAAATATCTGAATTATAAATATCTGAAACAACATAGTTTTTTACTATATTAAAAAGTAAAACATTGTCTTCTAAACTAAAATCATTAGTTGTTGTATATTTAATCATATTATTTAGTACATATTTAAAAATCTCTACCCTATATGCAATTCCAACTTCTAAATCAGCATTACTATAAGATTTTCCAGCAAATTCTTCTCTTCCTAAATCACTTCTTGCATAACGACTATCTATTGAATATAAGATATTATTTACTTGAAGTTTTTCTTTTTCAGTTTCAGCACCACAAAATTTATAAAATTTATCTAAATCACTTTCAAAAATAGAATCATAATAATTATCAATATCTCCACCTTCGTGACATAATCCAAGTAAAAGTATAAATGCCTCATCCATTCTCTCAAAATAATAATTGTAATCATAGTCTGAGTAAAGAATACTATCATTATATACCTTATTTTTTAAATATGATTCAGCAGATGATTCCATAAGAAATGGAATATGTTCTTCTTTGTTAATCGAACCAATTACTTTAAATTTTCTATGTTCACATGAATATTGTCTTGCATGATTTATCTCATGATTAATAATTGGTTCTAGTTCTTTCCAATAATAACTTACACCATAATCATTTTCAATCAGTTCTTCATTTATGATGATTGCATTTAAATCTGTATCAAAACAAGCTAAACAATCTTTAGGTCTTGCAAATAAAATAACAATATCTTTTATTCTACAAATATCTTCATTTATTGCTTTTTTTTCTTCATCAGATAAACGATAATCTGATTTTGTTATTTTATTTAGGTACCTAATTAAATATTCTTTTATATAATTATATTTAATTTCAAGATCATAATCGAAAGTTTGCAAAGTATCAGTTGTGCCATCAGAATACTTAATTGTTTCATTATTTTTCATAAAACTTTTTGATTTATCAATAATATCAAAAACTAAACCATCTACATTTCCATCAAATTCATATGTACATTCGTTATCATTATGAAAAAAGTTATCTTGCTTTTTTACATCTTCAATTGTTGGATAAAACTCATTATGATTATAATCTGGTTCTATCGAATTGTTATAATCAATAAACTTTTGATATTCATTTTCCTCTTCTTTTTCTTCTTCATATAGAGTTTCTACAACTTTATCATTTGCGCTATCTAACTCTACTTTATCATTTTCTTGACTCACACAAGAAGCAAGTGAAAATGACATTGTTCCTGCAACTAAAAACGGTAAAAATCTTAATTTTAGATTTTTTAAATTCTTTAAATTTAACATATTAACCCCCAAATATGCGCTAATTATATCACAAAAAAGGAAAAAAATCAATGCTGAAGATATTTACACTGATTTCTTATAAATTTAAAGTTTTTACTTTTATACTTTTATCAATTGTATCATATGTTATTTCTTCAAAAACACTGGGATAAAATCTATTTAATTTTTTTACAAAGCCATGACTTGTTGAAAACTTAGTAACTCCACCCGTAACAACAAGTTTTACAGTCTTATCATTATATTTGATATTTTTTATACCTCTAGCATTATCTGGAAAAAATGTTTTTAAAGGACTAATTATCCCTCTATTTCTTGGAAATATTTTCTCCATAAAAGGTAGCACTAATCCATTATGCATATGACCTGACAAAATTAAATCAAATTCATGTATATATTTAATTACTTCTTTATCGGACATATGAATTGGCGAATGACAAACAAATATATTTAATTTATTAGAATCTAAATGGCTAAAATACTTATTATCATGTTTCAAAGTATATATAATATCATTTTTACTTTCTTTTAGATTTTTATTCTCATAATAATAAAGTGAAGGATTAATACCAGTTACATAAATATTTTTATCTTTATAAAAATTATCATTAGGTAAAAAAGTAATACCATTAATTTTAGATATTTCTTCCCAAAAGCTTACATCATTATCAGTTGTCCAACTTTTTCTATTATCATAAGATTTAGAAATATCATGATTACCTAGTTCAATAATTATATGAGTCTTTTCACTTAATTCTTTAAACCAATTAACTAAAACTTTTCTTAGTTTTTTATCTTTAACTACATCACAAGAATCAATGATATCGCCAGTAAATATAATATAATCTGTTTTATCACTAAATAATACATTTTCAAGCCTATATAATTTTTTTTTTGAAAAAGCATCATTAAAATGTATATCTCCAACTTGTTTAATATTTATTTTCATTTCACATTTCCCTTTATGATTTAATCATTATATCATATGCATATTATTTTTCAAATTTTTCACGAAAACGCTTGATTGCAAGTCGAACGTTTGTTATTATATATACTTGGATACGTTTGAAATACATCAGGTGTTTTCCTTTCTTTAGGTTCGGTTGAACTTAATAAGAAAGGTCGTGGTACTATGACAAAAAGAGAATATCCTCTATTTTTAATAATACTACTTTTACTAGTAATAGTAATTATACTAATTATTAGATAAAAAACATCTGATTTAAGCATTAGCTTATTTCAGATGTACCCCTAAGGGATTACGCTTGGTCCTGAATCAAACGTATCCTTTTTTATTTTATGAGAATTACCTCATCTACATACATAATATCATAGTTTATTTCTTTTATCAAATATTTTATTATTTATCTCTAACTTTAATATGTGCTTCTCTAAGTTGCATTTCTGTTATTTCACTTGGTGCTTGCATTAAATTATCTCCACCGTTTGCATTAAGTGGGAATGCAATTGTTTCACGAATAGAATCTTGATCTAGTAAAAGCATAAGCATTCTATCAATACCAGGAGCCATACCAGCATGTGGTGGTGCTCCATATTTAAATGCTTCATAAAGTGCTTTAAATCTCTTTTCTATTTCTGATTCATCATATCCAACAACATCAAATGCTTTCTTCATGATTTCAATATCATGATTTCTAACAGCACCACTTGCCATTTCAATACCATTACATACAAAATCAAATTGGTAAGCAAGTATTTCTTCTGGATCTTTCTTAAATGCATCAAGTCCACCTTTTGGCATAGAGAATGGGTTGTGCATAAATATATATTTATCTTCTTCTTTAGAAAATTCATACATTGGGAAGTCATTAATAATGCAGAATCTAAATTCATCTTTATCTATTAAATCTGATTTTCTACCTAATTCATCACGAATCTTAGAAGCATAATCATATGCATTAGATCTATCAGCAATAAAGAATATAACACTTCCTGGTTTAAGTTTACCTACTTCAATTAAATCTTCTCTTTCGTCTTCAGATAAAAATTTATCAATAGGTCCAGCAAAACTCATATCATCATTTACTTTAAAGTAACCAATTCCAGGCATACCAATAGTTTTAGCATAATCAACTAGTTCATTAAACCAAGAATTTGATTTAGATGCAATATCATCTACTGTAATACCAAGTACTGTAACTCCTTTAAATGGTCTAAATGTAGTTTCTTCAAATACATCAGTTAAATCTATTAGTTCTAAAGGGTTTCTTAAATCTGGTTTATCAGTACCAAATCTTCTCATTGATTCCCTATAAGAAATTCTTTCAAATGGAGTACTACTTACTTTTTTACCATTACCAAATTTCTTAAATACTTCACTAAATATTTTTTCTCCAACTCTAATTACATCGTCTTCTTCAGCAAAAGCCATTTCAAAATCCAATTGATAGAATTCCCCATAAACACGATCACTTCTTGCATCTTCATCTCTAAAACAAGGAGCAATTTGGAAATATTTATCAATTCCACCACACATTAATAATTGTTTAAATTGTTGTGGAGCTTGAGGAAGTGCATAAAACTTTCCATGAAATTTACGACTTGGTACTATGAAATCTCTAGCACCTTCTGGAGAAGAAGCTGTAAGAATTGGAGTTTGTATTTCAGTAAACCCATCTTCTTTCATTAGACTTCTCATAAAATCATATACTTTTGTTCTAAATAAAATATTATTTAAAACTTTAGTATTTCTCATATCTAAATATCTATATTTAAGTCTAACATCCTCACTAACATTAGTTGAAGTCTGTACTTCAAAAGGAAGAACATTTTTAGCCTTTCCTAATACTTCTAAACTACTAACTAAAAGTTCAATCTTACCAGTTTCAATTTTATCATTGTAATCATCTTCATTTCTTTCTCTAATAGTACCTAAAATAGTAATACTAGATTCACGAGTTATTCCATCAAAAATACTATCATCATTTGATACAACTTGAATAACACCTGTAAAATCTCTAACATCAACAAATATTACTCCACCATGATCTCTAATATTTTCAACAAATCCAGCAACTCTAACTTCTTTACCTACTTGTTCATTTAATTCATTAATATAATGATTTCTATATTTATTTGCCATCATTTTTTCTCCTTTCAAGTTCTCTCTTAATTATTTCAAGTGATTTATTTGGATTAGCCTGTCTATTTGTAGTTTTCATTGTTTGACCTATAAAGAAGTTTACAATAGCTTTATTATCTTCTTCTATATATTGTCTCATTTGTTCAGGATTATTATCCATTAAATCATTTATTATTTTTGTAAGTTCTTCGTCATCATTTATCTGATGTAAATTTTCTTTTTCTATTAATTCTCTAGGATCTTTTTTCTCGTCTATTGCCTTATATAATAATTTTTTAGCTTGATCTAAACTCATTTCATTATTTTTAACTTTATCTACTAAAACAGAAAGCATATCTGGCTTAATAAATAATTCATCAATATCTATTTCTAATTTATTTAATGTAGATAGAATTGCTGTAGTCATAAATTGAGTAGCAACTGAAACGTCACTATTTTTTATAACTTCTTCAAAATAATCAGAAACTTTTCTATTTTTTGAAAGTGTTTTAGCATCTTCTTCTGTTAATCCTAGTTCTATATATTTTAAATATCTATCAAGTTTTAAAACTGGAAGTGTACTTCTTATTTCATCTAAATATTCTTTAGAAAGTGGTGTTGATGGAATATTAGGTTCAATAAAATATTTATAATCTATTGCATCAACTTTCTTTCTCATTGGATAAGTTTTTCCATCATCAGCAATTCTTCTTGTTTCTTGAACTACTTTTTCACCTTTATCCAAAAGTTCACTTTGTCTTTTTATTTCATATTCAATAGCAGCTCTAACATTGTAGAATGCATTGATGTTTTTCATTTCAACTTTAGTACCAAGAAGAGAATCCCCTTCTTTATTAAGTGAAATATTAACATCACATCTCATTTCACCTTTATCACTTCGAGCTTCTGAAACTCCTAAATATAAGAATACATCTCTTAAATCTTCAAGGAATGTTACAGCTTCATCTGCAGAATGCATACAAGGTTCAGTAACTATTTCCATAAGTGGTACTCCACTTCTGTTATAATCTATTAAAGAATATCCAGTATTATGATCAAGTGAAGCAGTATCTTCTTCTAAGTGTAAATCATGAATATCTACTCTTTTAATTTTTCCATCAACCATAATATCTAAATAACCATTAATACCCATTGGTTTAGTATTTTGAGTTATTTGATATCCTTTAGGAAGATCTGCATAAAAGTAATTTTTTCTGTCAAAAATAACTTCATTTGGATTTTCACAATTTAATGCTTGAGCAGTAAGAAGAGCTTGGCGACAAGCAAATTTATTTGGTACTGGAAGTATTCCAGGAAGTCCTAAATCAACTGTTGCAACATGTTCATTTGGAAAGTTTGTATATCCATTTGGTGCTGGTGAGAAGTTTTTAGTATTTGACTCAAGCTCGCAATGAACTTCAAGTCCAATTGTAACTTTATACATTATTCTTCACCTACCTTACTATAAACATCTTTTAAACCTGTTAATTCTTCAACTTTATTTGCAATGTTTAAAACAACATCATCAGTTTTAATTCCACCTGTAATATTTACTCCAATAGGCATATCATTTATAAAACAATATGGAATAGTAATAGATGGGAATCCTCCAAAATTACCAATTGCCAAATGATTTTCAAGAATTAAATATCTATCAGAAAGTTTATCATTTGCAACATTTTCAGAAGTATTATCAAATTTAGGTGCAATTCCACCACTAGCTGGTAAAATCATTCCATCATATTCCTTAAATAATTCTGTCATTTTATCAACAATCATTCTTCTAATTCTTTGTGCGTTTAAGAATAATCTTTCCTGATTTTCTTTTTGAAGAACATAACTACCTATTACAAAACGTCTTTTAATAAATTCTGAAAAACCTTTTGTTCTAGCATTAAACATTAACTCATCAATATTGGCTCCATTTATTCTTGGACCAAATTGAATACCAGTTAAGTTAGCATTATTACTTGTAGCTTCAGCACAACTAATACACATATATATAGGATATATAGATTGAAGTAACTTTTTATCAAACGAAACCTCTTCTACTTCTACTCCTAAAGATTTAACTTTATCTATAAGTTCACTAAATTTATCAAGAGATTCATTTAATACCTCATCATCCAAATCTTTATATAATTCTTTATCACATATCTCTTTAATATAGAAAAGTTTTTTACCCTTTATATCATTATCTAAAGTATCTACATATTTTTTACCATCATCTTTTAAAGTAGTCATATCATTAATATCTTGACCCTTTAATATATCAGTAACAATAGCAGCATCTTTAACATTACGAGAAAACATAGCAACATGATCTAAACTAGATGCAAAAGCAAATAAACCATATCTAGAAATCCTACCATAAGTGGGCTTAAATCCAACGATTCCACCAAGAGATGCCGGCTTTCTAACTGAGTCTCCTGTGTCAGAACCAATTGAAAAAGGTACTATTCCAAGTGCAACTGCAGCAGCAGAACCAGCACTTGACCCACCAATCTGTCTAGTTTTATCCCATGGATTTTTTACTACTCCTGTATGACCAGTAGTTCCTGTTCCACCCATAGCAAGTTCATCTAAAACAGTTTTACCAACTAAAACAGCTCCAGCTTTTTTTAACTTTTTATAAACAGTAGCATCATATACAGGTACATAATCTTTTAAGATATTTGATGAACCAGTAGTTAAAATTCCAGAAGTAGAAAAATTATCCTTTAGTACATAAGGAATACCATTAATTAAAGTATCTCTATCTTTAGATTTATACTTATCAAGTATAGTTTCATATATGTTATATTCATCTTGAAATTTATGAGAAAGTTCTTTTGCTTCTTCAAATAATTCTTCACGAGTTACTTTGGAACTATCAAGTTCTTCTCTTAATTCAGATATACTTTTTCCTCTTAACATGTTATCACCTCTAATCCTCATCTACTACTCTAGGTACTTTTACCTGGTCATTTACTTCTTGTTTTGCATTAGCAAGTACCTCACTAACTGTTAAATAATCTCCTACTTCATCTTCTCTTAGTGTTGCATCATTATTTACAAACGGAAAAGTCATTGGTAAAACTTCTTTAATATTAGGAATTTCACCAATAATATCCATTTGTTTAAGTAATATTTTAAATTCTTCTTGTAATGTTTCATACTCAGAATCTTCCATATCAAACATTAATTTTGAAGCATAATCCTTTAGTTTTTCTTTTGTTACTTCTGTTTCCATAATATTCTCCTTTCAAAAAATAAAAAACTATTCATCCAAAAAGGGACGAATAGTTTCCGCGGTACCACCCAAATTACTATAAAAATATAGTCACTTTACTTGATAACGGCAAGTACCGGCTCATTCTACTTAATTTCTTTAAGCTCTCCGAAGTGTTATTCAAAAAAGTATTTCTATCTATTTTCACCAACCATAGACTCTCTACAAGAAATAACAATTTTTACTTCTCTTCATCAACAATTTCAAGCAATATTATAATAAATTATTTTAATAATGTCAACTTTAAGCTGCTAAACTAATACCATTTTCTTTTTCTTCACTTGATTCCATTGATATAGAACTTTGTGAATTTATATATTCATCAAGAGCTTTATTTAAAGCTTCTTGTGCCTTTAAAGCTTCTTCTCTTAATCTTAACAATTCTTGATATTTATCATTTGTTGAAGATACTTCAATTGGTGTTGTTTGACCAGCAATTTCTGATTCAGCTGGAGAACTCTCAACATTAGCAAACACATCAGCATTTTCAAGTGGAATACTTGGTGATAAAACATCTTGAACTACATTAACATTTCCATCTTGAGAAATATCAGTAACTTGAGCAACATCATTTGAATCAGTAATAATATTAACTGGCGTTTCAGCTGGTATCTCGACTGGTGTTTCTTCAATTACTGTCTCAACTGGAGAAGTCTCAACCGGTGTCTCAATTGGAGCTACAGCAATTGGAGCAACTTCAGCCGGTGTCTCAATTGGAGCTGCGGCAACTGAAGCAACTTCAACTGGTGTATCAACTGATGTAGTTTCTGGTAAAGCAATATCAGTTGTTGGAAGTGAAATATCACCAGTTGCAGGTAATTCTGCCTGTTTTTGAACATTAAACATTGTAACGTTATATGTTTGTTGACCATTAGTGGCATATAAATCGCAAGAATTATCCTCACATTGAGCATATATATCAATAGAGTTTGTAGAATCAAATTGACATGCTGCAACATAATTAGATGAATCAACACTCATATCACCACTAAAATAATCTTTATCATAATCTAGTGCTTTTAACTTACCAATAACAACATCCATTTGTTCACCTAATGTTGAAGTAGTAGCAACTGTTTTCTCATCACTTGTATCAAAATCATCCCATGTTTCAGATGGACTACTTTGATATTCCGCATTCCATTTTGCTTTTAAAATTTCACTACATAAGTATAATGGAACTTGATATTTTGGATCAGCATCATCTTTAGTAGCAAATGTTCCACCCAAAATTGTATTCTTAACATCTTCAGGTGCACTATCACAAACTTTGTTAACAATTGCCATAAAACTTTTAACATCTTTTGTGTATAACTCTTTCTCTTTATCATCAGAAGCTAAACTACCATTATCATCCATTAATTTTGAACAAACAATATCTACATATTTACGTGCATCCTCTGGAGAAGGAATAAACACTTTTTCTACTTGCATATTTACATAGTTACTATTAGGTGTAAATAAGTAATTATGCTCTCCCGACATTAATTGATTAAATATATCATTTGAAAATACATCTGCTCCATTTTCATCCACAAATTTTCCTTCATTATTACGTTTATATGCCATAATACACCTCTATTCTATCTATCTATACATAATTTTAACATAAAAACAAATTTTTGAAAACATTAAATTTAATATTTTATACATATTACACTGATATTATGATAAAATATCTTTAGTGGTGATATTATGTTTTTTATTTTAAATCAAATTTGTAATGATTATACAATTGCTAAAATAATTGATATTGGAAAAAGAGCAGTCGATATAATTAGAATGGTATCTCCTATATTATTAATACTAGGACTTAGTATTAACTTTGCTAAAGGTGTACTTAATCCAGAAGATAAAAATGTAATGAAAAAAGTCGGTACTGCTGTTGCTAGTACTATTATAATTTCATTCTTACCTCTTGTAATAAACACAATTATGGAAACAATTTCTACTTATGGAGGTGTTGGAATTAAAGAAAACGGCTCAACACTTGCATACAATATAACAGCATGTTGGAATACATCATCAAAAACTTATGCAAATGCAAATAAATCAAGTACAAACACAACTTCAAAAAGTGTAGCAACTGAGCATCGAAATGGAAGTTCTAGTTCTAGTAGTAAATCAAACAGTAATTCAAATAAAAATTCAAGTTCTAGTAGTAAATCTAATAGTAATTCAAATAATAGTTCTAGTTCAAGCAGTAAATCTAATAGTAATTCAAATAATAGTTCTAGTTCAAGCAGTAAATCCAGTAGCAGTTCTAATAATAGTTCTAGTTCAAGCAGTAAATCTAGTAATAATTCAAATAATAGTTCAAGCTCAAGTAGTAACAAAAATTCAACATATAATAAAGTCATTCTTATTGGTGATTCAAGATTTTATGGACAAAGTAACTACAAGTTTGAAAATTCAAAGACAACATACATTGCTAAATCTGGTGAAGGATTAAAATTTTTAAAAAACTCTAACAGTAAAATAAAATCATATGATTCTGACTCTACTGCATTTGTAATTAACTTAGGTGTAAATGATTTATATAATGTCAATAATTATATTTCATATATAAACTCATTAGCTCTTTCGCTAAAAGGTGATGTGTATTACTTATCAGTTAATCCAGTAGATGAAGTAAAAGAAAGTTATAATGGTTATAGCGTAAAAAATAGTACAATAAATGATTTTAATTCAAAAATGAAAAACGATTTAAAAAATGTTACATATTTAGATTCAAACTCTTATCTAAAATCAAATGGTTTTGATACAGTAGATGGAGTTCATTATACAAAAGATACTTATCAAAAAATATATAACTTTATAGCATCAAAAGTAAAAAGTTAAAATGGAGAGTATATGAAAAAAAAGAAAAAAATAATATTAGATTTATTAACATTAATTTGTATTGCTACAATAATATTTAGTTCATATAAAATAATAAAATGGTATATTGATTCAAAACAAACAACAAAAATCTTAAAAGATTTTAAAGAACCTGAAATAGTTAAAGATGATGAAAATACAGTAATTATAGAACAAGAAGAAATTGAAGAATCAAATCCATATTGGGATTACATAAAAATGGATTTAATAAATGTAGATTTTACTGAATTAAAGAAAACAAATTCAGATGTAGTTGGATGGATAAAAATAAATGGAACAAATATTAACTACCCTTTTGTTCAAACAAAAGATAATGATTTTTATTTAAATCACTCTTTTACAAAAGAAAGAAATAGTGCTGGTTGGGTATTTCTTGATTATAGAAATAATATTAATAATTTAAATAAAAATACTATCTTATATGCGCACAATAGACTCGATAAGATAATGTTTGGTACATTAGAAAGCATACTTACTAATGGATGGTTAAATAATACTAATAATTACATAATAAAATTATCTACAGAAAGTGAAAATACACTATGGCAAATATTTAGTGTATACAATATAAAAGAAACAAGTGACTATTTAAAAATAGATTTTGAAAGCGATGAAAAATACAACTCATTTTTAAATAAAATCAAAGATAGATCAGAATATAATTTCAATACTTCTTTAAATTCAAATGATAAAATTCTAACTTTATCAACTTGTCACAAGAATGATGAAAGAACAGTAGTACACGCAAAACTAATAAAAATACAACAAAAATAATAGAAGAATGTCTATTATTTTTTTATTTTTTTCTTACGAAAATTTATATTTTTTGTTAAAATATAAATGAAAAAAAAGAAACGGAGGACATTATGTACAAAGTAGATGAAAAAATTATTTATAAAAAAGATGTCTGTAAGATAAGAGATATAAAAGAAGACAAAAACATAAAGTATTACATTTTAACACCTATTGATGATGAATCATTAATAATAAAAGTTCCAATTGATAATAAATTAATGAGAAACCTTATATCAAAAGAAGAAATAGAAAAAATAATTGATGAAATACCAAATATCAAACCACTTGATAATATTGATGATAGATTTATTGAAAATACATATAAAGAATTACTAAATGGTGGTTCATATGAAGAATTAATTACCATAATTAAAATGACGTATATTAGAAATAATGAAAGACAAAAACAAAATAAAAAAATTAGTGAAAAAGATGATAAATATTTTAATTTAGCAGAAAAATATTTATATAATGAATTTGGAACAGTTTTAAATATGACATTTGATGAAACAAAAGAATATATAACAAAAAAAGTAGAAGCCAATCTTGCATAACTTCTACTTTTTAAATTTTTTAGTTATTTCTATAAAAATAATTAAATATGCGATTGAAATAAAAAATCCAGCTAAAACATCACTTGTATAATGAACTCCTAAGTATATTCTACTACATCCAATCATAAATACTAAAATAGAAAGAAAAATGATTAATCCCCATTTTAAATATTTATTCTTTACATTTTTATAAACTATATACATTAAATATCCATAAAATGCACTACTAATCATTGTATGACCAGAAGGAAAACTATATCCACCCTGTTTAATAAGTCTTAAAACAGATGGCCTAGTTCTTCTAAATATATGTTTTAGAATATAATTTAAAAGAGTTTGAAAGAATAAACATAAGCCAAGAAGTAAAGAATCCCTTTTTCTACCAATACATACAAATACAATAAGTACAATAGCAAATAATGGTATAACAAGTTGTGCTCCTCCTAAATACGTAATAAATTTAACAAATGTTGTTCTAAAATCAGATATAAAAGAAGAAACAAAATTATAACCTAATCTATCTATATATAATGAATCTTTTTTTACCACAAAAATAGCTATCACCAAAAAAATTAAAATACAAGAAATAGTAACATAATGTCTTATTTTTAATTTTTTACTCATATCATTCACCAATAATTATTATAAATCAAAAACAATAAAAAAAAAAGAGAATACTCTTTTGAGTTTCGGTTTTTT
>DLOU01000026.1 GCA_002477275.1 Caryophanales bacterium UBA7476 | reverse complement strand
TTATTTTGTCAACAGTCTGAAGAAAGTAACTACATTACTTTCTTAATACTTTTCCATCGTCCTTAGTATCACTTATATTTGTTAGTATTGCTTTATCATCAACGATTCTATATGTATTATTTAATCCCATATTTTCAATTGCAAGAATATCTCTTTTTCCACTACCACTTACAGGAAAAGATTTATCATTAGTAAATTCTCTAAATAAGATTTGATCACCAAGTAAAGAGCCAAATTTTTGCTTAATTCTATCATTCATAGATAGAATAGCTTTTCTTCTACTATTTATCATAAGTGGCGAAAGTTCATAGTTTACGATAGGAATATCACCATTTTCAGTATGATAACTTGTTACAGTGCAAGAGAGAATATTTTTAGTATCATTTAAAACAACTTCTGAAATTTGTGAAGGTAAAATCATTGTACCATTCTCTAAAATAATTTCATTTCCTACTCTATCCTTTTGATGAACATTTCCAGCTGCATCAATATAACCATATGCATCACAACTAAGCCAATCGCGACCATACGAATCTCTTATTATTTTTTTTAAAGTATTTTCAATATCATTTTTGTAACCGGTCATATTTGTTGCAGAATTAGCTACTAATATACCATTTTCATAGTAATCACATTCAACATAATTACCTTTTTCATCTTTTTTTAGTGCTGTAACATTTCCGAAAACAACCGGAGCCATTCCATTATCAGCACTCTTTTTATGTGTTAAAATCATATTCTTCTTTGATTGAATATTGTTAAATACATTATAGAAGATTCCACCATGTTCACAATCTCCTCCACCAACTGATAATGGAGCATAAGGAAGAGTGATACCTTTTACCCTTACTTCACTTCCTGCTTTTGAAGTTTTTAACACTTTATTTATAAGTTTCTCTTCACCTTTAGATGTAGGTTCCCCTACTGCAAAAGTAGCTATCATTTTTGGAAATTTATATTTAACACCCTTATCAAGATTCTTTAAATAATCTTTACACATTTGTATTATATGACTAGTTGTCATTTCAATCATACTTGGACTGTTAATTCTAATTGCATCAAGAGCAACTTCTCTTCCATATTCAGGTTCACATGATACGGACCATAGTTTCATAAGACTATCTGATATACATGTAACAAGATTTGTGTTTGAATCACTGTGAATATAACACATACCTCTTTGATAAGGAATTTTTGGGCTTCCAGATAATTCCATATCATTAAAAGTTCCTGAAACAATAAAACTTCTATTTGTATGAATTATTTGTTTAGGGAATCCTTTTTTCGTAGATCCACTGGTATAAGTAACTACAAATTCAGTATCAAGTGTGCTATTATCAATAATTGGTTTATTATAATCTTCACCATATTTTATAAATTCATTAAATGACAATATACTATTATCATTTATCTTAAATTTTGGAACTAAATTTGGATAACGATAATATTTATCTAAATCAGATACATATTCAGAACATTTTTCTGGATTTTTTGGAAGAGAGTCACTAAGTGAAATTAAAACTTTATTTTTAAAATCACATTTATTAACAACATCCTGTATTTCAGAATAATTATCATCTGATGCAATTAAAACTTTTTTGCTTGTATTATCTAAAATTTCTTTTAAATAATTTTTATCTAAATGAGTTCCGAATAAGTTAAGTTTAGCACCTATTCTATTTGCAGCTAGCATAGTATATATTAACTCTGGGGTATTTGAAATACAACAAGGTATTTCATCACCTTTCTCTATTCCGGCCTTAGCTAAAGCCTTTGATAAAGCGTCTGCTTTTTCAAATAAATGACGAAAAGTAATTTTTCTTCCCCTATAAAATAAAGCAACTGCATTCATATTTCTCTCTGCTCTATTTCTTAATTCTTTGTACCATGAAATATTATGATTCTTTTCAATATCAGTAAGTACTGCCATCGCTTGTTTACTTTTCTTATTTTGAATGATTCTTTTCGATGGTTTTGAATCTGGTAACTTAACAACGTTTGCAATTTCTTCCTGTAAAATAAATGGTTTAATTTTTCCTGTTTCCTTTGTATACTCAACAGTCTTCATAAATATTTGCCTCCTTAAAATTGCCTAAATTATATCACAATTTACATTATTTGTCAATTTTAACGTAACACAGCCATAATTTTATTTCAATGAATTATACATAATTTGACTAATAATTTAGTAAAAAATAGTTACCGTATGATGAGAATTACTTCGATTAGACATCTTCTTTCCCATAAGCCATATTAAATTATCAAGTTCAACAGAATTAATGATTATTTCCTTTTCTTTTAACTTATCTTTTATTAATTCAATTACATAAAGCATATTTGCTCTTATCTCAATTTCCATATTACTATCATGAGGTATTTCTATTTCATTATCAACTATTTTTTTTAGTTCTTCATTATATACTAAAATACCATAATCCCTAAATGTTCTAGGAATACCATAATCAGCACATCCGCCTAAATTATTAACATTTCCTATATTATTTCTAATAGTACCTGATACTTGATATAAATCATTAACAAGTAATGTAGCTCGCTTATTAAAATGAATTAAATGATTTTTATAAACTGATTTATCATCAAAATATTTAAACTTATCTGTTATGTACTTTAATAATTCTAAATCACTTTTAATTGAAAATAATTCACTATAAAAATCATTATTTTTTATATAATTAATTACTTCTTTAAAGCAATTATATCTTTCTTCAATTAATGGAATTTCTCCTTCTACACCTTTTAAAATACTATAAAAAGATTCTTTATCAATTTTATCTAAATAATTTATATTTAAAAAGCTAGTATTATTTTCTACACATGAAATAATTGAAAAAAATATTGCATTTGAACCAGTTAATATTTCATCATTGTATTTAATTTTCCACTTTGGTTTTTTCCAAAAGCAAAAGTTCATGGATTCAATTATAAAAGAAAGAAGAATCCATTCTTTTTCATCTAAATTTAAATTAAGTGATTTAGACCAATGAACATAATTTGTTTCTCCTAAATCATCAATAAAACTATCTAAATTATTATAATTTATACTTACATATTCACTATTATTTACAACATATTTTAATTCTTTATTCATTTTATTACCTCAATTTTCTAATATAAAGTTAACTATTTCTTTTTCAAAATTATATAATTCATGTTTACCATTTTTTATTATTTTGTAAACTAAATCATTTTTATTAACAAACTCTAAGATATCATTAACAAGTACCGTTCTATCACTATCTCCTTGAATTATATAAATATTATTATATTTGTGATTTTTAACATAAATATCAGCCTTTTTATATTCTTTATAAGCATCATGATAAATTCTAATATTACTATAAAGTGAAAGATAAGTATTATCTTTATAGTACTCTTCATTTAAATATTCTACTTTTCTTTCCATAATCTCACAAAAGTTTATAGCAGGATTCATTAAATAAATCTTTTTAACATATTTAATTATTTCATCATAACAATTTAATATTACATATCCACCATAACTAGATTCAAATAAATATATATTTGTATTATACTTTTCCCTCAAGTATAAAATAGTATCTAAAACATAACTCTTACAAATATCTAAGTTAAACTTTTCAATATTAGTTTTATCTTTACCATGGCAAGGCATATCAATACTAAAAATATTATATTTATCCTTTAAAGAATCACTAAATCTTAAAATAAATTCCTTATTAGCACCAAGACCATGTATATATAAAAGTATATCTTTATTACCATCTATAAAACTTAAAGTATTAATTTTATTATTAATTAGAAATTCATCTTTCATAAAATACCTTCTAAATATATTATACATCCATTTTATTATACTCAAATTATTTATTTGAAATTAAATTATTATTCTTATTGTTTAAATTATTAATTCCTATTATATTTTTATCACTAATTAATACTTCAAGTTCTTTTTTTGCAACACTATTTAGTTTAATTAATCGTTCACTTTGTTTTATATTATCCTCAATCATATTCGCATTTAAAACTTCTAGATTACTTAAAATAACTAAATGTAAAACATCAGTATAATCCCTTATATTACCTTTCAAACTTGGATTACTATCTCTCCATTCCTTAGCGGTTTGGCCAAATAATGCAACATTTATTACATCTGCTTCATCTGCATATATATTTTGTTTTTGCTTATCAGTCAACTTTGGAACAATGTTTTCTTTAATACTATCTGTATGTATTTTATAATTTGTTTTAGTAAGCATTCTTCTAACTGACCATTCCACTTCATTTTGATAATTTTCGTTATATTTTAGTCTTTCAAACTCTTTGATTAAATATAACTTAAAAGCAGGATCTATCCAAGAAGCAAATTCTAATGCAATATCTGGATGTGCAAACGTACCGCCATCATATTTTCCTCTTTTACTAATAAAACCTATTGCATTTGTTAAATTTATCCATCTAGATGGACTCATTGTAAATGATTGCGTTGCTGAATCATTTTTAAAGTAGCGAGATTCCGCCACTTTAAAATTATCATTAAATAATTCTTCCCACAAAGAATAAAAATCAAATGAACTTTTATTACTCATCCATTTTATTATAACTTCACCTGGTTCTAAAGGATTTTTATATCTTGCTAAATCAGTTAAAGAAATATAATCAGTATTTTTTATTCGCATTACATTAATCAAATTATCTTTCACTTTTATTTTTGTTTTTATAATTTTATTGTCCATTATCTACAGATCCCTTCATTATTAAATAACTTATATACTAAGTGCATTTTAACTTAATTCATTTTACTCACCTCAAATGTATTATTATGAGATAAAGAAAAAAATTACAAAAAAAATAATTAATCAAAAGATTAACTATTTTTTATAAATATCCATCCAACACTTCAAGCATTTCAGAAGCAATACCTCTAACATCTCCATTTTTATCTCTATTTAATGAAAGTTCTTCAATTACTCTATCAACTGGAATATATCTCAACTCAAAATTACCTAATTTTTCATCTTCAGTATAATTAGTTTTAGATAAATCAGGTTTACTATCCGTTACATATTCATAGTAATATATTTCATTTTTTCTATTCTTACCTTCTTCTGGATAATCTTTATAATAAGCAATACGCTCTGCAAAAGGTTCAATGTCACTTATATCAAGACTCATACCAACTTCTTCTAGTATTTCTCTATTTAAAGCATCAAGTAAATCTTCTCCATCTTCTACATGTCCACCTGGAAATTGATAAGCAGTATGAGAATAACCAAGAAGTAACTCATTATTAGAATTTCTAAGTAATACTTTCACTCTTTTTACTACTTCATTTACTTCTTCATCTTTTATATCATATTCATTTTTTAATATTATTCTCATTCTATCACCTCAATATCTGACATTATAACAAAAATAGAAGACTATGTCCTCTATTTAAATTAATTTTTATTCTTCTATACATGCATTACTAAGCATTATAATACTTAATAAATCATTTTCACTTGATTTTTCAACAAATTTTAATTTTCTGGCTTCAATATCAATACTTCTAATATGTTCACATAAAACAGAACCTTTTATTTTTGTAGAATCTTCTAAAATATAATGCGTTGGGAATTCTTTTGTATTTGAAGTAATAGGACAAACAATTGCCATTTTTGTATTAGTATTAAAAACAGTATTACTAATCACAATCGCAGGTCTTTTTCCTTTTTGCTCATGTCTTTTAGTAGGATTAAAATCCAAATAAACAATATCACCTTGGCTTGGAATATATTTATCTACCATATTTCTTTTCCTTTTGGTTCATCCCATTTAAATTCTTTTGAAAGATTTTCCCCATTATATTTTTTAAATAGTTCTTCTAAAGAAATTTTTTTATTTTTAGATTTAGTAATAATTATTTTATTATCTTCATTAATAAGTTCTATAACATCATTTTCTTTCAAATTTAAAGTTTCAAGTATACTTTTAGGTATTCTAATCCCTATAGAATTACCCCATTTTTAAAGTCTTGCTTCCATAAAATCATCTCCACAAAATAGTATATACAATGTATATACTATTTTGTCAATATTTTTATCTTCTAGAAAACTCTCTTATCTTTCTTTTAGCATATGTAGTATGAGCTTTTTCTTCCCAACCAGATCTTGGTCCATCAGCAAGTACACTTGTAACAACTTTGACTATATCACCATTTTGTAGTACATAATCAACTGGAACATCTTTATCATTAACTATAGCTGATACCATTGAATTACCTATATCAGTATGAATTTTATAAGCAAAGTCTATTATAGTTGAACCTTTAGGAAGTTTAATTGTTTCTCCTTTTGGAGTATAGACATATACTTTATCTGAAAAAACTTCTCTTTTAACTTGTGAAACAAACTCTTCATTATCACCAAATGCTGAATTAATTTCAAGTAGTGAATCAAAATCTTGCCATTTACCTCTTAAGTCTTCTTGCATTCTATCTCTAGCTCCATCTTTATTTAGATACCAATATGCAGTAAGACCATATGATGCTATTTGATCCATATCACGAGTTCTAATTCTTGCTTGTACTAATTTATCATCATATCCAAATACAGTTGTATGAAGTGATCTATAAAGATTAGATTTAGGATTAAAGATATAATCTTTAAAATAATCATTATAAGGTTTATATTGTGAATGAATAACTCCAAGAGTCTGATAACAATTATCTACCTCATCGACAATTACTCTAAGTGCCATTAAATCATGCATATCATATATTTTATCTCCAGCACTTGTTCTTCTATATATACCATAAATATTTTTTACTTTAATTTTTATTTCATTAGGAATATTTTTGTCATTCAAAATTTTATTTATTCTATTAAGCATATCTAAAAGATTATCTTTATTTGTCTCTTCAATTTTAGTTTTTTGTTCTAAAAGAGTATTATATTCATAGTTTTTTAAGTACATAAGTGATAAATCTTCTAAATCACATTTAATTCTATATGCACCAATTGAATATGCAAGTGGAGCAAAAATTTCCATTGTTTCTAGTGCAATTTCTTTTTGTTTTTCTTTTTTCTTAAATTCAAGTGTTCTCATATTATGAAGTCTATCTGCAAGTTTAATTATAATTATTCTTACATCTGTAGTAAGTCCATTAATTATTTTTCTTGTATTAGCATATTTCATTTCTGATTTAGATGAGAAATTCATTTTACTAATTTTTGTTACTCCATCAACTAGCATAGCAACTGATGGATTAAATTCATTTGCTATTTCATCATAAGTTGCATCTGTATCTTCCAAAACATCATGAAGTAATCCTGCACAAAGTGTATCACTATCAGCATGCATTTCTAAAAGTGTATAACACACATTAAGTGGATGAGTTATATAAGGTTCTCCACTTTGCCTATATTGTCCTTCATGATATTTATCAGCAAAATAATAAGCTTTTTTTACTTTTTCAATATCTTCTCTGCTATAATCTTTCATCTTAACAAGCAAATCTTTTAATGTTAATTCATTCATCATAATTACACCTCCCAAACAAAAAGCGACCAAAGAATTTTCTTTAATCGCTCACAAAATCATTTTTTAAAATATTGCATAGTAAGTCACAAATAATTATTGATAATATACATAATTTTATAAGTACAATCAAAACCATATATGACCTCCAAAAATATTTAAAATAAGATTACTCTTTTTATTTAAGATTGTCAATACCTTTTTCATAAAAAAATATTGTATTTCAAATATTTGTTTGACATAATAATTTCCGGAACATTTAGTTGCCTGAGTGTCTACCTCCATCCCAACACAGAGAGGAGGTTTGATATAATGAAACTAAGAAATTTTGTAATTAAAGTTCTTAGATACATTTCTATCATTTTATTTCTCCTTATCATTATGATAGTAGTAATAAAAAAATGACACTTAATTTCGTAAGAAATTAAATGTCTATTTCATAAGAAAATGGGTAGACATTCAACATTGCAAAACTGAATGTTCCCTTTTTTATTTTATGCAAGAACACTTGCTAAATACATATTAACATAATTATATTATTTTTTCAAGTTTACCTATTTTTTAGTACTTGTTTTATTAAAGTCTTTTGAAATATCAATTAATAATCTGCAAAGTTTTTCTCTCTCTTCGTCCCTTTCATTACCACTTGATACATCTATTAATTTTTCAAAATGAGTTTCTGACTGTAATTTACCATCACTATCAAATATAAATCTAAGCATAGGATATTCTGAAAGAATTTCTAAATCAATTAATTTATAATCCTCAATTTTTCTAATTAATGTTTTAATATATTTCTCTCTATAATTACTATCTTTAAAGTTATTAAAATTAGGTCTAACTATAGAAAGATAACCTTGTTTTATTTTATCAAGAATATCATATTTTTCATTTAAATTAAATCTATCACAAAAATTATTAGCAAGAATAAATCCAGCTGCTTCTGCCTCTGTTTCAAAATATAGCCTTTCATAAAACTCTTCATAATAATGTTCAACTTTATCCTTTAGAACAAGTTCTAAACAATATAATAAAGTAGGAATATCCAAAACACGATTTTCAGAATTTAATTGTTGCCTGCAATGATATAACTCATGCCCAAAAGTAACCAAAGACCTATAAAAACCAATAATGTCACCAGATTTCATTTCTTCATAGTTATGTAAATATAATGTAGAAACATACTTACCATTTTCTTTTCCTTGATCACCAAATACACATTTTTTATCTGAACTTGGAACAGAATAATCGGCTTTAATTATTATATCTTTATAATAATTTTCTGGAATAGTTCCTTTTATAGCTAAAGAAACTATCATTGAAACTATAAATAGTTCATCATCATCTGATAAATTATTTAAATTATTCAAAGCTTCTTGTGTTTTATTAGTTAATTTATCATTATCTAAAAGATTAATTAATTTTCTAACTTTTTCTTCACTATCCAACTTAAACTCAATCATTTATGTCTCCTAGTTTTCTTTACTATATTTTTCTACATGACTGTTAATTAAATCTTGATCTTCAAAATAGTTAATTCCAATAGCTCTTTTTACTTCTTCTATTTTCTTTTCTCCAGCTTGTTTAGCTTTTTTACTTCCTTCTTCAAGTATTTGATATACTTTTCTAATATCTTTTTGATATTCTTCTCTTCTTTTTCTAATTGGAGCAAGTTCTTCTTGTAATATTTCATTTAAGAATTTCTTTATTTTAACATCTCCAAGTCCTCCACGTTTATAATGATTTTTTAATTCATCTAAATTCTTATAATCTGGAAGATATTTTTCAAAATGTTCTTCTTTGCAGAAAGCATCTAAATAAGTAAATACAGTATTTCCTTCTACTTTACCTGGATCTTCAACTTTTAAATGATCTAGATCTGTGTACATAGCCATAACTTTCTTTTTTATCTCTTCACTTGAATCTGATAAATAAATACAATTACCTAGTGATTTACTCATCTTAGCTTTTCCATCAAGTCCAGGAAGACGACAGCAAATATCATTTTCTGGAATACGTGCTTCTGGTTCGACTAATACATCATCATATAATCTATTAAATGTTCTAACTATTTCTCTTGTTTGTTCAAGCATAGGAAGTTGATCTTCACCTACTGGTACATCAGTAGCATCAAATAAAGTAATATCAGCTGCTTGACTTACAGGATATGTTAAAAATCCTGCTGGAATACTATTTTCAAATCCTCTTAATTTTATTTCTTCTTTAATAGTTGGATTTCTTTCAAGTCTAGAAAGTGTAACTAAATTTAAATAATAAAATGTTAATTCACATAGTTCTGGTATTTGTGATTGAACAAATATAGTTGTCTTTTCTGGATCAATTCCACAAGCCAAATAATCAAGTGCTACTTCTATTACGTTTTGTCTAACTTTATCTAAATTATGACTATTATCAGTAATAGCTTGTGAATCAGCTATCTCTATATATATTTTGTCATACTCTCCACTATTTTGTAATTCTACTCTTCTTTTTAATGATCCTACATAATGACCTAAATGTAGTCTTCCTGTAGGTCTATCTGCTGTTAATATTATTTTTTCTTTTTTCATAATTTTTCCTCCATCTTTATTTTGTCTTTTTTTATTTATTTTAAGAAAAATTACACCATCGCATATTTAAACAATTTATATTCATTTTAATCAACTCCTAAAAAAAATCTTACCCCTAAAATAGGAATAAGATTTTGCCACCTAAATATAGCTACTATACACTAACATGTAAGTTCCTTTATTAACGAAGGGAATACTTCGTACTAGCCTACTAAATAAATCTTTCGGTAGTCTCTCATTCAGCCCATTCAATATATATTACTTGTAATTTTCCACCTAGCAATTACTCTCTATAAAGTAAATTTATATTTACTCTTCTGAAATCACCAATTTATACATAAATTATAATACTAATTAATATAATTTGTCAAATCAAACTAAAAATACGATAGTGTTTCCAAAGTGGGG
>DLOU01000058.1 GCA_002477275.1 Caryophanales bacterium UBA7476 | reverse complement strand
CTTTCCTTATAAATAAAAAAACAAAACTACTAGTCCATAAACTAGTAGTTTAATTTATTTAATATCATTTTTTGAAACTAGAATTACAGGTCTTACTCCAAGTTCATCACTTAACCGATAAGTATCTATATATTATTACTGTCTGCCATACCTAACCAAAACATATGAGATTCTCTACTAACATTTAAAAGCTTATTAGGTATATTAGTATCCTCTCTATAAGTTAAAAGTTTGGCATCAGAAATATTTACTCAAGCATCAATCTAACAATTGATTTTTCTTCTACTCTTGTACCAGCATCAGGTGATTGACTAATAACTTTTTCACCATCGCCAACGTATTCTACAGAAAAGTTTTTTAATAAATTTGTTGCTTCTTTTTTATTTATTCCAACAACATTAGGCACCTCATATATAGGTGTATCATTCCATTCTAAATCTTTTTCAATTTGATTACTTTGTTTTTCAATCCCAAGAGCATCTATTATATCTAATAAAATACGTCTTGCAATTGGTGTAGTAGTATAACTAGAAAGCATCGCAGTATTTTTAGGATTGTCAATTGCTAAATAAAATACAGCCTGAGGTTTATTAGCAGGAACAACAGACATGAAGGACATTATATAATTATTAACCAAATACACTCCATTTTGTACTTTTTGAGCTGTTCCAGTTTTTCCACCAATTCTATAACCATCAATATAAGCAGCTTTTCCTCCACCCTTACTAACTACATTTTCAAGTGCTCTTCTCATTATTTTTGATGTTTCTTCAGAAATAGTCTTTCTAACAAAAACAGGTTCTTTTTTATCAATAATATTACCAGTTTCTTTTTCTAAAATATTTTTTACAACATATGGTTTATACAATTTTCCTCCATTAACAACTGCAGAAACAGCTGTAACTTGTTGTATAGGTGTTACAGATATTCCTTGTCCAAATGCAGTAGTAGCAAGTTCAACATTACCAACTTTAGAAAGTGGAAATATTATTCCAGTACCTTCACCACTTAAATCAATTCCAGTTCGTTCGCCAAAACCGAATTTATCTAAATATGAAAATAATCTATCCTTACCAAGAAGTTGACCAAGTTTTACAAATCCAGGATTACAAGAGTTTTGAAGAACTTCCATAAATGTTTGTTGGCCATGTCCTCCTGCCTTCCAACATTTTATAACTGATGTATCAACCTTAACACTTCCACCATCATAAAAAGTATCTTTATCCAAATCAACAACCCCCTCATTTACAGCTGCTGCAGTTGTTATTATTTTTTGAGTACTTCCAGGTTCATATGTAGACCATATTGGAAGATTACGACTAAGTACCTCAGAAGTATAATTCTTATAATTATTTGGATCATAATCAGGTCGTGATGCCATTCCTAATATTTCTCCTGTATTTGGATCCATTACAATAGCAAGTGCCATATCTGGAGAAAACATAGAAACAACATTATCAAGTTCTCTCTCTAATGATTTCTGAATATTAATATCAATAGTAAGTTGTAAATTCATACCATCCTGAGGTTCCAAATATACGTCCGACAAATTAAGTTTATTTCCTTTAGCATCAGAAAAATATTTAATAGCTCCACTTTCTCCAGTTAAATATTTATCATATTGAAGTTCAAGACCAGATAATCCCTGATTATCAATTCCAACATAACCAAGAGTATGAGATAGTAAATTACCAAATGGATAATTTCTTTTAGATTCTTTTACCAAATATACACCATCTAATTTTAATTCAGAAATTTTATTAGCAACTTCATAACTAAGTCTTCTTCCTTCAGGATGAACTCTTTCAATAGATGTTTTTTTATTAACATGTTTATACATATCATCATAACTAATTCCTAAAATAGAAGAAAGTTTTTGAGTAACGTCTTCTTTATTTTTTATTTGATTAGGAATGATCACTAAAGAAGTAGTAGTTAAATTATCAGCAAGTACAACACCATTCCTATCGAGAATAAGCCCCCTATCCGCTTCAATTGGTAAATCACGACTCCATAAATCATTAGCTAAAGAATAAAGTTTATCATATTCAAATATCTGTACATAAAAAATTCTAACAACAACTAAACAAAGTAAAAATGAAAATATTAAAAATAATATTTTCATTCTCATATCAATTTTTCTAGTAAACATATAATCACCTATTAATTTATATGTCTAAAGAATTATTTTATTATGACTAATAATCATATGTTTCACATATTTCATCAATAATTACTTCATAATTAGTATTAGTCAAATACTTCTCTAGTTTTATATCATATTCTTTCAACCATTTCTTAAATATTTTCTTTTGTTCACTAGTAAACTTATCCCATAATCTATTAAAATATTTTATTTTAATTGCAGTATAAAATAAAACTATTTTTTTATCACAATTTCTCTTCTTACCTTCTAATATTAATTCTCTCATGTTAGAAAGTAATATCTCAAGTCTCTCAAATTCATTATCCCATTCACTACTAGTAATAGAATTAGGATTATTAACATAGATATAAATTGGAATATCTATAATAGTCATTTTAGGATCACATATTAATAATAAATTATTAAAAAAGTTATCTTCATGAAATCTAGTTTTATTAAATTTAATATTATTTTTTTCAATAAAACTTCTTCTATATATTTTACTATGTAAATCTCCTTCATTATAAAACTGAACATTATTCTTTTCATAAAAAGTTAGTCCTGCTACATGATCATAACCTTCTTCTATTTTTGAATAAAGCATTTTTATACTATCGGAAAAGAAGAACAAATCATCAGAATCCATAAACATAATATACTTACTGTCACTAACATCAATTCCAACTTGTCTAGCAACTCCAGGCCCACTATTTTTTTCTAATTTTTTATATGTTATATTCAAGTCTTTAAATTCATTAATTATTTCATCATAACTACAAGAAGAAAAATCATCAATTAAATAAATATTAACAAGATTACTTATACTCTGCAGTCTTATACTCATTAAAGTATAAGGAAGAGTATCAACAGCATTATATATTGGTATTATTAAATCAATCATTATACTCCTCCATTTTTAATATAAAATCATTATAAGTACTTAACTGACCAAAAGAGTTTTCAATTCTTTTAATAGCTAATAAATAGTTAAGTTTATTCATTAATTCTTTTTTGTAATAATTATCAAATATATTCTTAAATGATTTTAATACTTTTTTCTCATCATATTTATTAAATGAATCTAAATAAAAATAATAAGCAGATAACATGGTACTACATGCTTCTTCATAAATTAACTCTTTTTTAACATTATTATCTAAAGCCTTTTTCATAGCCCATAAAATGTTTTCAGCAAAGCTTTCAAAATCATATGGATTTTCTTTTGTTTTACTATTAGATTTCAATTCTGGATTATACTTATAAATATATGTGGGAAGAGACAAAAAACTAAAATTTGGATTTAATAACATAATTAATTTATTAAAAGCAACTTCTCCCTTATATTTTGTATTTCTAAATTTAATTTTGTATTTTTCTAAAAAACTTCTTCTATATATTTTTCCAAATAAAGAAACAGGATCTTTAGTTTTGACTTGCATTCCATTTCTTTCACTAATATAATCACAAATTAATAAATCGTAATTTTCGTTATCTATCACTTTAAGCATTCTATCAATACTATATGGTGAATATAATACATCATCTGCATCTATAAAAGTAATATATTTACTAGAAGAATTATCTATACCTTTTTGTCTAGCTAAATATGATCCAACATTTTTTTCTAAAATAATTTCTTCAATCTTAAAGTATTTAGAATACTTTTTAACAAAATCTTTATAATTATAATCAGAATGATCATTTACTATTAACACACTAAACTTATAATCAGTTCTTTGTACAGCTATTGATGACAAAGTAATATCAAGTGTCTCCTTAGCATTATAAGCAGGTATAATTATTTGTAAAATATTATCCATAGAATCACCTATCCACTAATAAGTATAACACAAATATATTTATATAATAAACAAAAGATAAATGGTTGAAATAAATTATATATAGATGATATAATAAAGAACGTAAAAAAAATAAGTTTTTCTCATTTTTAATTTATAATAATAATATAAAGGAGGATATATGTTAGAACTAAAAAATATTAAGAAAAGCTATAAAACAGGTTCTTTTATACAACATGCACTTAAAAACGTTAACTTAAAATTTAGAACAGAAGAATTTGTTGCTATATTAGGTCCTTCAGGATCAGGAAAAACAACACTGCTTAACGTTATAGGTGGTCTTGATAAATATGATTCAGGTGACTTAATAATCAATGGAAAAAGTACAAAAAAATTTAAAGAAAGTAATTGGGATAGTTATAGAAATAATTGTATAGGATTTATATTTCAATCATATAATTTAATTAGTCACATCAGTGTACTTGAAAATGTTGAAATGAGTACAATTCTTAGTGGATACAGCAAAAAAAGAAGAAAGAAAATGGCTATTGAAGCACTAGAAAAAGTTGGACTAAAAGACCATATACATAAAAAACCTAATCAATTATCTGGTGGACAAATGCAAAGAGTTGCTATTGCAAGAGCTCTTGTTAATAATCCAGATATAATTCTTGCTGATGAACCAACAGGAGCACTTGATACAAAAACAAGTAAACAAATAATGGATTTAATTAAAGAAATTGCAAAAGATAAACTTGTGATAATGGTTACTCATAATCCAGATTTAGCCAAAGAATATGCAACTAGAATAATTGAGTTTAAAGATGGAGAAATACAAAATGATTCATCACCAATTAAAGAAGAAGAAAATCAAAGTGATAAATTTAAAATAAAGAAAACAGCAATGAGTTATGCTAGTGCAATTAGTTTATCATTTAATAATTTAAAAACCAAAAAAGGAAGAACATTTATTACATCGTTTGCATCTTCAATTGGAATAATAGGTATAGCTCTTATACTATCACTATCAAACGGATTTAAAATGAAAATAGATGAGTTTGAAAAAGACACTCTATCACAAATGCCAATCATAATTACAGAACAAGGAATGGATTTAAGCACCATGAAAGAAATGGCAAATGATAAAGATAATTTAAAAGAATATACAAATAAAAAGAAAGTATATCCATTAAAAACTGTTGAATCAAATATACATATAAATAAAATTACAAAAGAATATATTGATTTAATTGAGAACATAGATGATAAATTAATTGGAGGATTAAGTTATGCAAGAATGACTTCATTAAATATTCTTACAAAAACAAACAATGAAGTTAAAATGATGGATTCTACTCTATTTTCAGCACTACCAAGTAATAAAGATGGATCAGATTCAGCAGTTATGAATGATAACTTTGAACTTATATATGGAGAAAATTCAAACAAAAAAGAAGACCTATTAATTTTAGTAGATTCAAAAAATAGAATTAATGAAAAATTGTTAGAAGCATTAGGTTATAAAGATAAAAAAGAAGTTAAATTTGATGATTTAGTTGGGATAGAATTTAAAATAGTATTAAATAACGATTATTATAATGAAAATAATGGATTCTTCTTTATAAATACAGATTTTAATGATTTATATAACAATGATAATAATTTAACAGTAACAATAAAAGGTATTGTTAGAGGAAAAAAAGATAACATTTTTGCTGAAATGTCTGGAACAGGAATACTTTATAATAAAAAATTAATGGATTACATAATAGATAATAATAAAGAATCAAATATTGTTAAAGCACAGAATGAAAAAGACTACAATGTGTTAACTATGTCTCAATTTGAAAATGATGATGAAAAAGACAAAACTATTGCATTTTTAGGTGGTGAAGCAGTACCTGCAGCAATACAAATTTATCCTAAAGATTTTGACTCAAAAGACAAAATAATAAAAGAATTAGATAAATATAACAAAGGAAAATCAAAAGAGGATAAAATTATATACATGGATCAATCTGAAATAATGACAAGCCTTTCAGGTAGTATTATGGATGGAATTACAGTAGTATTAATTGCATTCTCTTCTATATCACTTGTTGTATCAAGTATAATGGTTGGAATAATAACATATACATCTGTACTTGAAAGAACAAAAGAAATTGGTATTTTAAGATCACTTGGTGCTAGAAAAAAAGATATAACAAGAGTATTTAATGCAGAAACGTTAATTATTGGATTATGTAGTGGAGTTCTTGGAATCATAATCGCAAGAATATTAATAATACCAACAAATATTATAATTGAAAACTTATCTAAACTTCCAAATGTTGCAAAACTAAACCCAGTTCATGCAGTAATACTTATAACAATAAGCATAATTCTTACTTTAATAGGTGGAGCTCTTCCAGCTAGAATAGCATCTAAAAAAGATCCAGTTATAGCTTTAAGAACAGAATAAAAAAACGCATTAGCGTTTTTTTTATGCAACAAGTTTATATACTTTTTCTTTAATATCAGAATCTGGATGATTATATATAAAATACTTACCTAATTTTTTAACCGAAGACAAATCATAATCTAAAAGAGAATAATTATGACATAAAGCATTTTCTCCAATAACTACGGCATTATGTAAATAAAGTTTTTCAAGAACATTATTACTAAATAAGAAATCATTACCAATACTTATTAAATTAGGAATATTAATTTCTAGCATGCTTTTATTATAAAATAAAAATTCATTTCCTATTTTAATTACATTATCCAAACTAATATTTTTTATAATTCTATTACTAGCAAAAAATGAATTACCAATTACAACAGCATCATCAAGTTCAACATTATCTATCAAATTATTACAGAAAAGAAATGAATTACCTATTATCTTTAATTTTTTAAAATTAATACTTGATATAGAATTATTACTATATAGGAAATCATCACCTACTTCTTCAACATTAGAAATATCTAGTTCAGTTAAAGAATTATTATTACATAAAAAGCAATCTCCAATTTCTCTTAAATTAGAAGCAGACAAAGTTAATAATGAATTATTATAATATAAGAAATTATTATCTACTTTTTTCAAATAATCATTTTTATAACCAATAATTTCATTTTCTTTATTAATCGTAATATAAGACACTTCATCATCTTGATATATAGTTATTATTCTATTATCATCTAGCTTAGTAACTTCTATTTTAGAAATATTATTATAATAATCTACAAAACTATCCCTAATTCTATTATCAACAGTAGTAATTTTATTATTAACCAAATCAATAAGAAAGTAATCACATAAAATATATTTTTCTCTATCAAAAGAAGTAACTTTATCATCTAAAATTTCATTTGTTGTTGTGTAATAAATATTATTTATTTCATAATTATATTTATAAAATTTTGAATCTTTACCTTTCATATATGAATAAAGTTCAAATCCTCTAAAATTTGAAGAAATATTATAACCATATCTCTTTTCAAAGCTTTTTGTTAAACCAGGATTAATCTTCTCCAAATTATTTGAAAAAGTAGCATCTGGATTAGTTACTTTATGATTATATCTATTCTTTATTGATAATATATTAATATCACCACGAGAAAACTGTATACTAATAACACTAGTACCATATTCATCTTGTCTACTAGGATATTCAAAATCATCTCTATTTAAGTCTAATGCATCATCTCTAACAGCAAAAAAAACGTGACAACTATCATATCTATTTGTATTAAATGTACATAATCTTTCATCTATCGTATAGTACTTTTTAAAAGCTTGTATATCAGAATCACTATGACAATGAAATAAAGTATATTTTTTTTCTCTCATTAATTCATAAGGAGTTTTATCAGTATCAATTAATTGAGAAGGTTGACATAAAAAAGAATAAATATACTTAATAAATTCTTCTGTTTTATTTTCTCTAACTAAATCTTTATATAAGCTCTTATTAGGAGCAAAAGTATCCAACAACAACTGTGGTAAAACACCCGGTTTTTCTAAAAAGGTTGAAAAATTATCCTTACAAAATTTGGACATATCTTCACCATAAAATCTCTTAATGCGTTTCAAATCTTTAGAAACAATTGCCTTCTCACCCATATTAATCCCCTCAAAAAATCTAGCATAATATACCATAAAATAAGGAAAAAGTCAATAAAAGAGACACAAACGTGTCTCTACTAATCTACTCTTTTAACAAATATTTTCGTTTCTATATATTTTTTTTCTTTTAATAAATCAAGTAATATCTTATATACAGTTAATCTCATTTTTTCAACTGTTTTTGCATCTATAGAATAAATATCAGCAATCTTATCTATTGATAGACCAGAAGAAAAAAGAATAAATATATTATAAGAATTTTTATTAAGAACGTCTTTTAAGGAATTTCTAATAACAACTATTTCTTCAATTGTTAAAGAACTATCAAGCATAAGAATAAGTAAACCAGTAATTATTTCAACATCATACTTATCAGAAAAACATTCTAATTTTTCATCAGGTAAAGTTATAGAATCCCTAAGTTTCTCTATTCTCTTTGCTTTATGTAAATCCCAAGGAGTAGAAATAAACTCTAATTTTTTTATTCTATCAAAGGATAATTTTCCATTCCTATATGCAAGCTTTTGATTATGTATCCATCGACCTATTTTAACATCATTATAAACAAAGTCAGTTGGTATATACATATTATGATTTTCAAAAAAGTATTGAAGACAAACTTTATAAACTTCATTCCATCTGTAATCTGCCATATTCCATACCATACCAATAGAACTTAACAATTCCATTTCTTCATCAGTAAGTCTATAAATATAATTAAATGTTCTAAGTTTATTAATCCACTTTCCAAGTTCATAACTTCCCACTTTATAATCTAGTGGTACAAGTAGATTACCATTTTCCTTATAATACTTCTTAGCAAGATAATAAAAATCATCAAATTTTCTCACATAATCTCCCCCAACTATTTATTAGTATTCATATAATAATCTCTTTCAGAAATGGATAAACTAATATTCTCCAAGTCTTCATACGAACTATCTTCATTAAGTATCTCTTCAATTAGAAAAATAATTTCTTTTAAAGAAGAAGTATTTTTATAATTAATTTTATACTTATCTAAAACATCAATTTCATATTGTGTAAGTAAAAGTCCATTACTACAAGTTTTAAGTAATCCACTTTCCAAATCAAGTGAACTCGCTATATTTAATATATCTTCATCTTTCATATTTTTCTCCTTGAATAATTATCAAAACTATTTTTTTCATCATTAAATAAAATAGTTAAACTATTAATTATAGAATCATCAATCAATAATCTATCGCACCCAATAATTGGAATAAATTGTCTTAACTTTTCTTGATCAACTAAAGTAGTACTATCATCATTTTTTAAAACTTCAACCAATATTTTAAAATTAATTATATTTTTATCATTCATCATATTTAAAGCACAAAAAAGTCCAATAATATATCTTTGTCTATTATAAAAATCAATACCCTCACGTTTAATAATTTCCTTTATTAAAGATACACTCTTAGTACAAAGAATTTCATATAACTTAGAACTCTTATCTAAAGAATCTAAATAGTTTAATAATATTTCTTCATTAACAAAACCATTTTGCCTATATAAATTAATTAAAATAGATTGAACTATTATAGCTAAACTATCATCATATACACCTTTAAATCTATTAATTTTATGTTTCAATATTTCTTCTTTAGAAAAAGAACCATTATCAAGCAAATACTCTTCCAGAAGAAATTCAGATAATATTGTAGGTGTTTCACCAAAAAATTTTTTTAATGAACTATTATTATTTTTTATAAAACTAAATCTATGAGTAAATTCATGAACAATATTAAAGATATCTTCTAATGTTTCATTGTAATCAATAAATACTCTTCCATCTTCATCAACACCTGATCTATTAAACTGATACGTTAACTTTTTAGGTACTTTAAAAAAAGAAACAATATTATCTAATACACCATTATAAATATCATTAGAAGATAACAATTCATCAAACTTTTTAGAATACTCATCACTTATTGTCAAAAAAAAATTTCTAGAAATATTAACTGATTGAGAAAGCAAAATATCATCATCATAAGTTAATATGTCAGTATCATAGTAGTTTTCTACAATAATGTTTGCTAATCTTACAACTTCATCTAAATTATCTAAATAAAGTTTTAAGTTACTATCATCAAGAAATTCTTTAATAACATCATTTAATAAACTATAATTCATAAAACCCCCAACTAATATCCCTTATGTATATGATCCATAATCATTCTAACAAGTAAATAAATTGTTAATACAAATATTAATACTATAAAAATAATTCTTACTTCATCATTATCTATAATAACAGATGAAACAATTAAACAACCATCTAAAAATCCAACAATTAACTGATGAACTAAATTTTCAAGTTTATCTACTTGATTACTAGAATCACTTAATTCAACTTTAAATTTAGATTCCCCCCTATTAACTGCTTTAACAAATTTAGATAATTCTAAAGGAAGTTCAAAAGCTTCTTTAGCTCCTCTAATTACTTTAGAAGATGTATTCTTTATATTATCATAATCAAAAAGATTATACAAACTTTTTTCTTCTCTTTGACCAAGAACACTGATTAAACTCATATCTGGATTTAAAGTTTTTAAAACAGATTCAATTACTCCTATTCCTCTAATTAAATTAGTAATATCTTTATCTAAAACTAAATGATTATTTCTAAGCATCTTAAACATATCAGTAATAAAACTAGATGCTCTTATCTCATTAAGTTCTAAAGATGCATATTCCTCAAGTATAGATGAAACACTATTTTCTAAATTAACATAATTTATTTCATCAAGAGCAGTTGACATATCTACAAGTATTCTACTAACTTCTTTATAATCCTTTATAACAATTGCCTTAATACACTTCTTTAATAATTGTTTATTTTTTTCATTAAGTCTACCCATCATACCAAAGTCTAGATAAACTATTCCATTTTCATTAACTATTATATTATCCGGATGAGGATCAGCATGAAAATATCCATCATCAAGTGCTTGTTTAATATAATTATGACTTAATATATCACCTAACATAGTAAGATCATAATTATTATATTTTAAAGAAGCAACATCATTAATTCTATAGCCTTCTACATATTCCATAACAATAACATTTGAAGTACATAGTTTCTTATATACAAAAGGACAACTAACAAAATCTTCATACTTGTTATTATTTCTAAATTCTATTATATGATTAGTTTCAATATTAAAATCAAGTTCTTCTTTTGTAGTTTTATATATTTGCTCTAAAACTGAAGACAAATCCATAACTTTAAATATTTTATTAAGATGAAGTGTTTTAACAGCTTTCTCAAATAATTCAATATCTGTTTTCATTATTTCATCTATGCCTGTTCTTTTGATTTTTAAAACGACAGTTTTATTACTATCTTTAAGTACTGCTCTATGAACTTGAGCAATAGATGCAGAACCTATTGGATAGCTCTCAACATATGAAAAGACATCTGAATAATTACCATAACTTTCTTTTAATATTTCTTCTACTTCATTAAAATGCATAGGAACAACACTATTTCTTAATTTGCTTAATTCATTACAATATTCTTCATAAAGAAGTTCAACTCTAGTAGACATAATTTGTCCAAGTTTTATAAAAGTTGGACCTAATTTTTCCAAAGTAGAACAAAGCTTTTGAGGTGTAACACCATTTATTAACCCACTTTCTTTTAGTATTTTTACAATTTCATTAAATCTATGTAAATTAGTATGTTCCATAATCCACCTTCTATTCTCTATATAATATTATCATATAAATCATTATTTTACAAAAGAAAAAACTGATATAATCAGTCTCTCTCTAAATAATCAGAACCCTTATGTGGTTCATCAAATAATAAGTCATTATAATCTTGTTGTCTTAATGCTTCATAAATAACTATAGCTGCACAATTAGAAAGATTAAGTGCTCTAACATTAGAAGTCATAGGAATTCTCATACATCTATCTAAATAACCTTTTAAAAGTTCTTTAGGTATCCCAGTTGATTCTTTTCCAAAAATAAAATATAAGTTTTTATTCTCTTTATTACTATAATCAAAACTAGTATGAGGCTTATGACCATATCTAGTGAAAAAGTAGAACTCTCCTTCATTTTTAGATAAAAAATCATCAAAGTTTTCATAAACGTAATATTCTAGTTTATCTATATAATTAACACCACTTCTCTTTAAATGAGCATCATCTAAAACAAAACCAAATGGTTTTATTAAATGAAGACGTGTGTTAGTTGCAACACATGTTCTCATAATATTACCAGTATTTTGTGGTATTTCTGGTTCAAACAATACTATATTATTCATAACACCCTCCGAAAGAAAAAGACTATTCCTCTGAAGTTTCAGAATCAGTCTTTCCAATTTTATTTATTTCTACAAATTCTTTAACTTTCTTAATAGTTAAAGGATTTTTATCTTCACCTTGTATTAAACCGGTTACTTTTCCATCAGTAAATTCTACTATTAATGGATAATTATTAGTAAGTTTAACTTTATACTTATATTTATTATTAAATTGTTCAACAAAATTATCTATATCAGCATCACTAAGATTTAAGTAAATAATTTCATCTTCTAACGCATTTTTCTTTATATATTTTTTCAAATCTTTTTCAAAACTTCTGCATTTATCTTCTTTAGAAGTACACATATATATAACTGTAGTTGGATTATCTGTAATATAGTGTTCAAAATCTGCAGCTGTAATTTCATAACTAAGGGTTCCCCTTATTACAGGAGTTTCTTTTTCATACTCAGTATAAACTGAATACCATTTACACACATACCAAACAAGAAGAATAGTTACTAAAAATATTACAAATAAAATAACATAATTTCTAGCAAGATTTTCTTTTTTCTTCTCCATATTATATCGCCACCAATCAATTATATATTTAGTTTATCACATTTTTTTTTATTTAGATATATTTAAATGAATATTTTGTCAATTCGAATGTTAATATTTCTTAAATTATACTTATATAGTTCTAATTTATCAAAAATGACATCATTATATATATATGTAAATCCATCCTCATATTTTACAGGATAATATCTACCTTTAGTTGAAACAAGTAATACATCATTATGATTTTTAAGTATATCTCCTTTTATCGTCATAAGAAGAATTCTACCTTTAGCAACTACTTCAATATTAGGATAAAACTTAAATTTATTTACAAATCTTTCTTGTAAATCTTTTATTTCTTCAAAACTAAGTTCAACCGATAATGTTACGCATTTAAAACCTAAAGAATGCAAATAATAAACAGTATAAATATTAGTAGAATTAATACTATAATCAGCAACTGATTCACCCTTAGGAATACACATATCATGAATTAAGTTTTTATCTTTAAATTCTATATTAAGTAGATTACCTCTTCCACTATAATATATATGATTATATTTAGAATAATATTTATCAAAAACATCTAAATTATTAACATAAACTCTATCATAACAATTAACTGAATTAAGTAAGTCTTTTTCATTATCAACAAGTATTGTATTATAACTAGAAGGTTTTATATCTAGCTTCTTATAATGGGCTTCAACTTCTTTAAAGCATTTAACCTCACATCTTTTTTCAGTAAGTAAATTCAAAACATTTCTTCTTAACTCATTAAGTACCTTAATAGAAATAAATATATTAGAATCTTTATCTAAAGTTATTTTATTTACTTTATAAACAGTATCATTTGTTTTACTAAGTTGAGCCTTTATTCTATCATCATCAGTTTCACTATTTATTGCTTCTTCAACAACACTTGATTTTAAACTAATACTATTAACACCATCACTGGCACTAAGTTCTAAAGGACTACCTATCCGCGCAACAAGTTTAAATGATATAAAAACTTTCCTTTTCTCATATGAAAGGAGCTGTTTCTCCAAATATTTTGAACTAGTTATAGAAACATCATCTAACTCTTTTAAATCTATTTTATTATCAACATAACACACATCTTTAGCACTACTTACTAACTTCATATTCTTATCGTATAAAAAGTTAACAACAAAACCTTTTCCACTTTGTAAAAACCTAATACCATCTTCTTGATATATTACACCATTAAGTTTAATTTTAATCTTATCTTTTTTTATTTCTAATACTTTTCCTATTTTTCTACCTAAATGATTAGGAGAAGATGTATTCATTATTTCTCTATTATTTTTACCAAATAAATGTCCATCAGTAAACTCTCTATTGAAAAGAGTTTTTAATTTTTCTTCATAATCATTAAAATCAATATCACCATTATTATCGATTAAATCTCTGTAAAATTTAGTAACTAAATAAACATATGAAGGACTTTTCATTCTACCTTCTATCTTTAAAGAACAAATATTACTATTTAGTAACTCTTTTATTCTTTTAGTAGTATTTAATTCTTTAGTACTTAGTAAATATCCATCATCTATTATTTTTCCGTTTTTCTGAAGTTTATAAGGAAGTCTACAAGAACCTACACATTCTCCACGATTAGCACTTCTTCCACCATTCATGCTACTAAAAAGACATCTTCCAGAATAACTAATACATAAAGCTCCATGAACAAAAGCTTCTATATCTATTCCAACAGATTCCATCTCTTTTATTTCATCAACTGTTAACTCACGAGAAACAACAGCTCGTTTAACACCAATTTCTTTTAAAAGTTTTAAAGTATCAATACTACTATTATTAAACTGAGTAGATGCATGAACTTCTAAATTAGGAAACATCTTTCTAACAAGCATCATCATACCAAAATCTTGAATTAATATGGCATCTACTCCATTTTTATGTAAAAATCTAACTTTATCTATAAAATCATCTACTTCATTATCATGAATTAAAGTATTCATAGTAACATAAAGTTTAACACCATACATATGACAAAGCCTAATAGCAGAAACTATCTCTTCGTCATCAAAGTTATTAGCAAAAGCACGTGCTCCAAAATTTTTAAGTCCAACATAAACAGCATCACAGCCACCATGAATAGCAGCTTCTAATGATTCAAAATTCCCAGCAGGAGCAAGTAATTCAGGTTTCATACAACCACCTCTCTCGCATATTATAGCATATTTTAAGTCAAAGAAAAACTACAAAATAATTGTAGTTTAACCATCTATTCAATTTCACTTGTAGGGATTTCTATAACCGGGCGAACGCCATAGATGTAGTCATTGTTATAGTAGTCGTAGTTGATGTCGCCGACAGAGCTCACGTACCACACGCTACTGCTGCCACCCGCAGACCCAAGCCAGTATGATTGCCCGTTTGACATTATTGATGTTCCATTATCTTGTATTGTTTGTGCTGCATCTGCTTCTTGATATGTAAGTAGTCTTCCTGTAATGTTACTAGGTGCTCCCATTTCTTTTAGTTTTTTTACATATCCATCTTCTCCACTTATATACCCATATATTGTACTATTTTCATCATAAACATATGGATATGCTTGTGTATTGTCAGATATATTTATAAATTCATTATTACTAGAATCATATTCTATTGTACCATTTTCACTATATTTACTTTTTAAATTATCTCCATCCATCCAATAATTAGTATCTGAAAATTTTACAGTGGCGTAGTTAGGTCCACTATGATATCCTACAGCATCTACACTTTGTAGTCCATATCCTGGGGTATTTTTTGATATATGTATTGACTGCCATCCTGTATCTTCATTATATGAATTTCCAACTAGTAGGTTATACTTAGAAAGTAATACTGTCTTTTCTGCATTACTACTTATTACATAGAAGTCTTCTGTTTCTCCTATTCCTATGATGTCTCCTAGTGTTATTTGTCCTTCATTTTGTCTCGTAATATAATGAATTGCACTAGGATGTGAATCTACTGCTGTATCATCTGCTTGTACATAGTTTACACTAAACTTGAAATAGAATGTTTGATCAGTATCATCTAAATCATCTGAATCTATTTCTTCATCATTTCTATATTCTATTCTTACTTTATATGTTTCTTTTGTTGGAGTACTTCCATTCTTTTTTGCTAGTAAATGTTTTTCCTGTATTGGATTTCCATCTGCATATGTTACTGTATAACTTACTGCTTCTGGTAGGGTTGCTGTTTGTGTATAACTACTATCTGAGTATACTCCATCTACTATTCCATTAGCTGCTATCATCGCATCAATTGTTCCATTATTAACTGCGTCTACTGTAAATTCATAAAAGTCTCCTGGTTCAGATAAAACTACATTAAATTCTACTTGTGTTTTAGCTGTATCAGTTATTCTAGCTTTGTTATTATCATCAGCTGGTACACTTCCTTCTTTTATTTGTACATTATCCCAATATACATTCCACGATGATGCTTTAACATTTGATGATCCATTAATTTTTAAGTTACTCGCTAAAGCTGCATATCCAACACTTATTACTAATACTAAGATTAATAAAAGTGCTAGTTTTTTATTATTTTTTCTTTTCATTATTCTCCTCCTATTATAATAATAGTACCCCCCCGCCTGATTTTGTCAATATTTTTCTAACATAAAAAAAGAGTAAATTTTTGCCTTATACTTAGTATTTACAAAACTTTACTTTTTTTATATTTACTTAACCAACTCATATTCTCTAGAAATTATTCTCTTATCACTACAGTATTCTATTATATACTTATTATCCTTTTTAGTAAGAATTATACCTATTGTTTTATCTTGATTAATTTTTCTTAAATTATTATCTATATAATTCATATAAACTTCTATCTGACCAATATGTTCTTTTTTTAGTTCTGTTACTTTTAGTTCTACTACTACATAACAATTAAATTCAATATTAAAAAGAAGTAAATCAATATAATTATAAGTATTTCCTATTTTAATTTTATATTCACTACCAATAAAACTAAATTAATTTCCTAATTCTTTCATAAAAGATTCTATATCTTCAAGTATCAATCTTTGTAATATCTTTTCTGAAACATCATCAAAATCATCAGTATTTTTAATTAATATCGGATTCTTTACTAAATCATCCGCTTTTCTTTCTCCATTAATTGTTAGTTTTCTTTTTGTAACCTCAGGTAATCTTTCATATTCATTTAATTTTATTCTTACTCTAAGTTGTCTTATTGATAATCTTTGTTCTTCCGATATTTTTATGTAGTATCTAATTTTATTTATATCATTATAAGGTAATAGTTCTACATAATGACTATATGATAAAAGTGGCGACACTGTCGCCATTTTTTCAATTAAATAATAAAACTTTTTCATTTTATTAAGTGAAGATAAATCATATTTTTTATTTAATTCATTTTTTAATCTTTTAGAATACTCTTTTATTATTCCTTCGCCATAATGCTTACCAGCCTGAGCTAACATTTTACCAACATTATAATAAGTAGCTAAATCACTTCTATTAATTGAATAATTTTTTACTTTTCTATTTACTTCATTATTTATTAATTCTTCTTTTATTTTTTTATAATAATCCACTTTCTCACCTCTATTATATTATTATAAAAAATTTGTCTTTTCTCATAAAAATTTACACTAATTCATATTTCCTAGAAATTATTCTCTTATCACTAGAGTATTCTATTATATACTTATTATCCTTTTTAGTAAGAATTATACCTATTGTTTTATCTTGACTAATTTTTCTTAAATTATTATCTATATAATTCATATAAACTTCTATCTGACCAATATGTTCTTTTTTTAGTTCTGTTACTTTTAGTTCAACTACTACATAACAGTTGAATTCAATATTAAAAAGAAGCAGATCAATATAGTTATAAGTATTACCTATTTTGATTTTATATTCATTTTTTATAAATGTAAAACCTATACCAAGCTCATCTAAAAAAGATGGAATATTCTCCAATATTAGTTTTTGGAGTACTTTTTCAGATACTTCAGTTATACTATTTCTATTTCTAATTAATATAGGATTCTTTACTAAATCATCCGCTTTTCTTTCTCCAT
>DLOU01000059.1 GCA_002477275.1 Caryophanales bacterium UBA7476 | reverse complement strand
TTTGTCAACAGTCTGAAATTAGTTCAAATGAACTAATTTTTATTTGCAACTTGATGCATTTTCATTGTAACCATTTCGTGCAACACATAAGTATCTATTTAATATATTATTAATTTCAGGTGTTGTTTTAGCGGTATAACCAGTAGTTGCTGTTCCAATATCAGTTCCTCTATGGAATCTTTCTTCATATGAGAATCTAAACATATCTGCATAGAATTCATTTATATGTGCATATGAGTATTCTCTCATTGGTTTTGTTGAATATTTTGAATATGCATTATATATATTTATTAATTCTGGATTTTTTTCTGGATAATTACCAGTTCTTCTACCGTATTGATTTCCGAAAGCATGACCAAGTTCATGAACTATTGTAGCTTCCCTATTCTTATCTAGTACAACATTAGTTGGTATATTAATTAATACATTTGGAACACTACCACCAGTTATTCCTGCAGATGATCCTTTTACTGAACTTGCATATACTGGTTCTGATAATAAAGTTAGTTTTCCATTAACATAAAATAATTCTGGCATATCATTATATAATTGTTTTATATAATTCATATATGCGTTTCTTGATTCAACACTTAAATTTCTATCCATTTCAATTGGTACATTTCCAAGAGATCCATAAGAAATAGTGTTAAATGTTCCTCTATTTTCGTTATTATATACTCTTGCATATAATTTTTTATCACTTAAAAATACTACATTATAGATATTAACAGTTCTACTTGTTGGATTTTGTGCGAAACCTCTTATTTCATTTCCTGTTGAGTAGATTATTGGTATTTTAGTTATTTTACAACCCTTTCCATTATAACTGTAGCATGATGTTTCATAAAAACTTAACTTTTCAGCTGCAATGTTTTCTTTTGAATAATCATATCCACTTTCACCTTTTTTAACAGTATTGTTGTTATATGATGTATTTTTGTCAAATGTTATTATTACTTTTAAAGATGTAATAGAATAATATGTAGTATTTTTACCAATTTCAATTTGTTGCTCACTTTTTATAGGTGCTGTTGAGCCGTCAGTTGTAATACTCCATCCAATAGCAGTACCATTTTGTTTTGTAGTTAATTTAGGTGTAGTTACTTTACATTTTGTTTCACTATTATATAGGTAACAACTTGTTTCTGTATAAGAAGCTGTTGCTGCGTTGTTATCACGTACTTTAAAGGTTGCAGTAATTTTTTCTTTACTTCTTGTTATTAAATAATACTTTTTATTTTTACTAACTGATTTTTCTTCATTTTCAGCCCATTCTTTTTCTCTTGAATTTTCATTTGAATTCCATCCAATAGCTATAATATCGCTACTTGTTTTTGCTGATGGTGATGTTACTTTACAACTTGATTCAAAATTATATATATAGCAACTTTTTGATTCAGTCTTTTTTTCGTTTATTTTACTGTCGCTCGAAATAAAATCAATATTTATTTTCTTTCTCATAACTGCATAAAAAACTTTATCACTATCAAGACTAATTTCTTCATTTTCTTTATATTTTATTTCTTTAGAATTTTGACTTGTTGACCAACCTATACTTTCATAACCTGATACTTTTATATCTGGTGTTTTAATTGTACAACTGTTTTTTTCACTTGAACATTTAACTGCATATAAATTATTATTTATGTAGAAAGTTGCTTGGTGTTCAATTAACTTTTTATTATCACTATTATCTGATTCATTACTTGTATTATTATTTGTCTCTGTATTGTTATCATTAGAAGTAGTATTTGTCACTCCGTCATTATCATTTTCAACTTCATTATTATTTTTTTCTTCAGCATTATTTTCTTGACTAGTAGTAGTTGTTGTTGAAGTTTGTTCCTCTTTTATTGATTCATTTGTTTGAGTTTCACTTTTTTTATCTTCTTTAATTTCTTTTGTTTCTTCTTTTTCTTGTATTGAAGTAGATTTACTGCTAGTACTATCATTTAATTTTTCTTCCATAACTTCTTTTTCATTATTTGTAGAAAAATTAGTGCTTTCATCATGAATAGATGTATTTTTTTTGTTATATAAACTTATTACTGTTCCAAGAGTTATCACAATTAATAAAATCAAAATACCAGTTTTGATAACCTTCTTCATATTTAGTCCCCCTTTAATAGCGCTTATTATACCACAAATCGAAAAAAAAAGCAATAAAAAAAGGCATCTTGTAGTAAGATGTCTTTTTCTTATTTTTTATCTTTCATTATTTCTTTTAATGCAGTTCCTGCTGATGCTATTCCTTGTAAATCACTTGGAATTATAATCTTAGAAGATTCTCCCTTAGAGATATCAATTAAAGCTTCATAACTTTTTAACTTTAATGTAGCTTCGTCTAACTTAACATTTTTGATTAATTCTAAACCTTTTGCTTCTGCTTCTTTTATTTTTAGAATTGCTTCTGCTTCACCTTCTGCTTCTTTTACTTTAGCAGTTTTCTTAGCTTCAGCTCTAAGAATTGTACTTTCTTTTTCTCCTTCTGCAAGAAGTATAGCAGATTTCTTTTCTCCTTCTGCTCTTAAGATTGCTTCACGTCTTTCACGTTCAGCACGCATTTGTTTTTCCATAGCTTCTTGAATATCACGTGGTGGTAAAATGTTTTTAACTTCAACTCTGTTTACTTTAATTCCCCATGCATCTGTTGCTTCATCTAGAATTGATCTCATTTTTGAATTAATGATATCACGAGAAGTTAATGTTTCATCTAATTCAAGTTCACCAATTATATTTCTTAATGTTGTAGCAGTTAATGTTTCAATTGCACTAACTGGATTTTCAATTCCATATGTATATAGTTTTGGATCTGTTATTTGATAATAAACAACAGTATCTATTTGCATAGTAACATTGTCTTTTGTAATAACAGGTTGTGGTGCAAAGTCTTTTGCAACTTCTTTTAATGATACAGTATTTGCAATTCTATCAATAATTGGTAATTTATAATTCAATCCAGTATTCATTGTTCTATAATATGAACCTAGACGCTCAATTACAACTGCTTTTGATTGTGATACAATCTTAATTCCCCCTGCAATAATAATAATGACTATAATTAAAATAATTAAAAATACCATAAAAACTTAATCCTCCTTCTTAACTATAAGTTTTACTCCTTCAATCTTTTGAACTTTTACAATAGCATCTTTTGGTATAGTTTCATTTGAAACTGCACTCCATTTTTTTCCATCTACTCGTACTTCTCCAACTTTATTCTTACTAATTTCTTCAGTAACAATAGCTTCCATTCCAATTACTCTATCTAGATTAGTTGCAATAACATGTTTTGTTTTAAAGCGTTTAGTTAGTGGTTTTAGAATTATTAGCATTAGTATACTTACAACTGCAAAAATAACTATTTGAATGATAACGTTGTCTGTAAAATATGTTGATACTATACTTGCAAGTGCACCAATAGCAAACCATATTGTCACTAAGTTTACAGTAAAGATTTCAATCAGTAATAAAAGTAGAAAGATTATAAACCAAACTGTAAGCATTCTACTCCTCCTTGAGCATATTATAAGATAATTTTATATGTTTTTCAATAACTACAAATAAAAATATTATAAATATTTTGTTGTCATATATTTCAAATTATATTATAATTAATTATATGAAGATAGGGATGATTAAATGATTAAAAATAAGGGAACAAAAATATTAATTTTATCACTTACTTTTTCAGGTTTACTATCTACTAGTACGGGTATTGTACTAAACAATATGAAAGTTAATACATCTTCTAGTAAAATAGATGTTAAGGTTGTTGAAAAACAAGTTGCTAGACTTAAAAGCAATGTTCCTACTCTAAAAGAACTAGAAGTTGAGATAAATGAACCAATTAGTGTTGATGTGAAAGATTATATTTCAAATATAGATGATATTAGTTCTAATGTACTTAGAGCTTTCAAATTAGATACTTCTTTGGTAAATGTTACTCAACCGGGTAAATATACTTATTATATTCAATATAATAATAAAAAGTATAAAGGTAGTTTAATTGTTAAAGACAAAGAAGAAGAAAAAAAGATAGAAACTCTTCATGTTAAGAATTTTTCTATAAAAGTTAATGAGGCATTACCTACTGACCCGCTTGCTTATTTAGAGGATAAAAGTGATACTCTTGATATTAATAAATTAATATTTGATACTACGAAAGTTGATAACCATGTTGCAGGTCAATATCAATATACAGTAACTTATGGTAAGATGTTATATACAGGTACAATTACTGTTTATGAAGAACAAGCTACTCAAGTGTTAAATAAAATAGAATATACTGTTACTTATGTTTGTGGTGAAGAGAGTATAGGACCTAAACCTTATACAAAGACTTCTACAACAAAGAATGTTTTACTTGAAGAAACTGATGTTATCGGTAATAAGCCTTCTACATTTACTTCTTGTACATCTGAAATAGATTACAACTTGACAAAGGTTAAATTCCCATTGTTAGTTGAAAATAATGGAGGATTTAAGGTTTACTTTAAAGCGAAAGCAGTAACACCAGTTCAACCTCAAACTCCTGTTGTTGATTCGAATGAAAATACACAAAACTAGATTTTATCTAGTTTTTTTTTGAAATAAAAATCCACAATTACTGTGGATTTAACTTATTACCTTTTTGAAGTTTTAAAATCAGAATAATAGTTGTCAAAGTCATTAATATCGGTATAAAACTCATCTATGTCATCATCAAAGGCAGTGTCTTTATATTCCTTTTCAGATTTTATTTTTTTTAATTTTTTCTTTTTATTATTAACTTTTTTTGCTAAACCAAATGCAGATAGTAATCCAACTAATACTCCTATAGGAACAATATATTTTCTTTTGTTAATAATAAATTCAAATTGATTATCTTCTTTGTAATTTACTATATAAGGTGGTATGTATGATATATAGTGATTCGGAACTAAATTCCAATCTTCTTTTCCAACCATATACCAATCTAATAATTTATATTTTCTTTTTCTTATCAAATCTTCACTTTTTATTGTATTTTCATCTTTAAATAAAGCACTTTCATCTAACCAAGTGGAATCTACATAGTATGGCTCTCCATCTACAACAATTATATTCCATGCATGGTTATTATTATTTAAATAATGTGATTTTATTGGATTATTTAATCTATCATTTAATGCTTCCACAAAAGCTGCATAATTTCCACAGATAGCTGTATCCTTTTCAAACACTGCATAGAGAAGTCCTTCTTCATAAAAGCTTTTACTTAGATTATTATCGTTTTTTCCAAAAAAGTTATTATACTCAACTTCTTCATCATATTTAAGATTTTCTAAAACATATATTAATATTGCATCCAATTTTTCTTTATCAGTACTTCTTTCTGTAACATCTAGACTATTTACGATATCATCTAATTGTTGTGATATTTTTAAATATTTTTTTAAATTTTCATCATTTTCATTGTTTTCTCCAATAGATACTTTTACTCCATTCTCTATTAAAGCCTTATATTCTTTTGAGTTTAAGTATACTGCAACTGTATAAGGTTTATCACTAAATTCTAATTCATCTAAAAATGTTAGCTTTGAAAAATCAATATCACAAGTTCCATCATTAGTATTTATTACTATCTTTTTTAAAGAGCTTAGATTCTCAATTGTTTTTGGGTTATATTTGCATTCTAATTTCAGCTCTTTAAGATTTGGAAATTTCTCAAATATTTTATCGTCTATATACCAAGTTCCTTCAAATGATTCTAATTCTAATATTTCTACATTTGGTAAGGTAGGTATATATTCCAATGATTTTAAGTTTGTCAAATCATTAGAAATACTAATTTTCTTCAAGAATGGAAGTTCTTTTAAAAAATCTAGTGAAAAATTATCTTCCTTTATATTAATTTTAATTGATTCAATTCCTTTTAAATCTTTGATATTAAATGATTGGTTTTCTTCTATATTAAACCATAAAACGTCTAATCCAGGTTCATCTTTGTTCATGTATCCATGTCCATCAAATGATTCATTTGCATCAAAACTAAATCCTTGTGCTGTATAAGTTTTATTATTATTGCCGTCTTCTTTAGAAACTTTTTCTATTATTTCTCTATATTTTATATATTTATCTTCATCAAATTCTTCATTATATCCAAGATTAATAGTTGATGTATTTTTTTTTAAATAATTGTAATCTTCAATACTCATGAATTTTGCTAAATTTTTTTCACAATCATCTATTTTTAAGTTTTCTATTGATTCTAACTTTTTGAAGTCAGCATAATTCATTTCATCTTTGTAATTTTTAATTGACTTTAAATATAGAGTTTTTACATTTTTTAAATTTTCCACTATTTTATAGTCAAATCTGCAGGTTACATCTACATTAATAAGATTTGGAAATTTCTTTACTATATTTTCATCAATCTTCCATTTTCCACTAAAAGTTGAAAAGTTTATGGTTTTAATGTTTGGCATTTCGGGCAAAGATTTTAAACAATTTAATTCATCAAGTTCACTTCTTATTATTAATGTTTTTAGATTAGGCATTTTACCTATAAAATCTAATGAACAGTTATCATCGGTAATTGTTATTTCAAGATATTCCATGTTTTCAAAATTATTTAACGTAGTGCTATCTCCTTCATTTAGATATACTGCCTTTGTATTAAGCTCAGGTGTATATGTATATGTTGTTACTGAACCATTTTCTTGTTCGCTGCTTCTTAAATAAAAGCCTTGCGCTATTACTTGATCTTCTTCTATAGTTTGTGAATTAGAACTACTTATTTCTTCTGCTTCTGCTATTTTTATTTTATCAGCACCTGAATATATAGAAAGTGCCAAAATTGTTCCTAGCATTCCTGATGTTATTTTTTTTACTGGCTTTCCAATTTGTCTTGCATCTATTATCCTGTGTTTTTGATTACTTTTTAACTTTACCATCATATACACTTCCCTTATTTTATCATTATATCATTTTTTTTGTATTTTTTTATTAAATTCATCTATATTTATTTACAAAAAAGAGCCACAATTTTGTGACTTTTATGATAAACCTATTATTTCACCTTTTTTTATATCTATATTAAGATAATTTGGTTTTTTAGGAAGACCAGGCATAGCAATTATATCTCCTAAGAATACTACTATAAAACCTGCTCCATTATATAGTTTTATATTTTTTACATGAATAGTATGTTTATATCCTCCTCCTAATTTTTTAGGATCATCAGATAATGAATATTGAGTTTTTGCTATACATATTGGAAGATTAGACATATTCTTCTCTTCAAGATATTTAATAATCTCTTCTGCTTTTTCTTCATACTCTATATTTTCTGCTCTATAAACATCTTTTGCTACTTTCTCTATTTTTTCTTTTATTGTATCGGAATCATTATAAATATAGTTAAAACTGTTTTCTTTTTCTAAAACGCTTAACGTTTTTTTAGCAAGATTTATCGCTCCTTCTCCTCCATCAACATAAGCTGTGGATATTTCAAAAGGAACATTTTTTTCTGCACAATATTTTTTGACTGCATTTATTTCTTCCACAGAATCTGTGGAATATTTATTTAGTACTACTATCATATTTGAGGAAAACTTTTTAATATTTTCAATATGTACTTCTAAGTTAGATAATCCTTCTTTAACTTTTTCCACATTTTCTGTTAATATTTCTTCTTTTTTAACACCTGCATTATATTTTAAGGACTTAATAGTACTTACAAGAATTACACAATCCGGTTTTAAATTACCTTTTCTACACTTTATATCAAAGAATTTTTCTGCTCCAAGATCTGATCCAAATCCAGCTTCTGTTATTACATAGTCGGCAAGTGATAAGGCTGTTTTTGTTCCTATTATACTACTACATCCATGTGCTATATTAGCAAAAGGGCCACCATGAATTATCGCTGGTGTGTTTTCTAGTGTTTGAACTAAATTTGGTTTAATTGCATCTTTTAGTAATACTGCTACTGAGTTTTCAACTTTTAAATCTTTAACAAAGACAAAATTATCATCTTCGTCATATCCTACTACAATATTTCCAACTTTTTCTTTTAAGTCGTCTAAATCATTTGAAAGACATAAAAGTGCCATTATTTCGCTTGCAGCGGTTATTGTAAATTTGGTCTCTCCAGAATCTAAATTTACTTTTCTTAAAGCCCTGTCATTTACATCTAAACATCTTTCAAACGTAATATTCTTTATTTTTAATTCATTTCCAAAATAAATATGATTATCTATCGCAGCAGATATTAAGTTATTAGCAGCTTCTATAGCACACATGTCACCAGTAAAGAATAAATTTATATCTTCCATTGGTATAACTTGACTATATCCTCCACCAGTTGCTCCACCCTTCATTCCAAATACAGGTCCCATAGATGGTTCTCTTAATGCAAGAAGAACATCTTTGTTTAACTTATTAAGTGCATCAGCTAGACCAATTGAAACCGTGGTTTTTCCTTCTCCATATGGGGTTGGATTCGTTGCAGTAACAAGTATTAGTTTTCCCTTAGAGTTGTCCTTTAATGTGTTTATTTTAGCTTTATCGTTTCCATATAAAGTTATATCTTTTTCTTTTAAACCTATTTTTTTAGCTATTTTAACAATATCTTCTTTTTTTGCCTTTTTAGCTATTTCTATATCTGTCATATAAACACCTCTTTTTGTATATTTCATTATTATTTATTTATAATTATTTTAATTTTACTTAGTAAAAATTGACACCTTCATTCATATTTTAACATGAATTTATAAAAATGGCTATTTGAACGAATTTTTCTTTTAATATATTATACTCCCCGTCAGAAAGAAAAGGAGGAATTATATGAAAAAGAAAATAGTATTCTTGATGACAATCTTATGCCTTTTTATGATTAGTAAGAAAGTATCAGCACTAGAAAAATTTTATGAAGGAGAATATATCGATGGAATATATACTAAAAGTGTTTACATAAAAAATGGAAGTTCTCATTTTCAAAAATCAAGATTCTTTAGAAGAGCATCTGATAATAAAGAAGCTTATTGTATTGAACCATTTGCTTTTTTTGATCAAAATGAATCTTATGAGAGTAGTATTAATCCATCTGATATAAGCTCTGAAATGTGGAAAAAAATGAGTTTAATTGCTTATTATGGATATGGTTATAAAAATCATACTGATAGTAAATGGTATGCTATTACTCAATTATTAATTTGGAGGACATCTAGTATTAATGGAGAATTCTTTTTTACTGATACTTTAAATGGTAATAGAGTTGACTTGTTTCAGAATGAAATTAACGAGATTAATAATTTGGTTGAAAATCATTTAAAGATACCAAGTGTTGCTGGTAAAACATATAATGTTAAGAAAGGTACTAATTATATATATGATGATAATAATGTAATTAGTAACTTTATTAATACTGATAACATTCTTTCAACAAATAATAATAAAATAGATATTTCAAATTTAGATGAGGGAAGTTATACATTTACATTTAAGAGAGCTAATAATATTTCTAGTGATCCTGTTTTGTTTTATTATAGTCCTAATAGTCAAAATATTATGACTTCAGGACATATTGATGATGATACTTTTAATGTTAATATTAATGTTTATGATACTGAAATTAATATTAATAAAATTGATAAAGATACAGGTTCTAATATTTCAAGTGGTACAGCAAAATTATGTGGTGCTAAATTTAACTTATATGATGAAAACTCAAATTTAATACAAGAATTTGGTCTTGATGAAAACTGTAATGCAAAAATAAGTAACCTAGATTTAGGAAAATACTATATTAAAGAAGCTTCTCCTGGTGAAGGTTATGAGCTTGATAATACAGAGTATGAAATAGTTCTTAATTTAGAAAACACAAAAGTAAATCTTCAAATGTCTAATAAAGTTATTTCTAAAGAAATAATTATTCATAAAGAATATGGTAATGATGATAATAGTATTCCTGAAAAAGACGTAATCTTTGATGTTTATAGTAAAGATAATAAATACGTTAATACAATTGTTACTAACGATAAAGGGATAGCTAAGATAATACTTCCATATGGTGAATATGAGTTTAGACAAGTTACATCGAAAGATGGATATATGCCTACCCCTAACTTTACTATTAAAGTTGAAAACTCTGATTTAGAAAGCATTGAAAAACTTGACTATATAATTAAGGTGCCTAATACTAGAAGTGAAAGCAAAAGGGGTTATTTATTTATCTTTTTGATAATACTAACTAATTTAGTTATATATACTAAATATGCTAAAAAAAATTTTACTTACTAATTTATTTATAATATTTATCTATTTAATTTTAATTGTTAGTATTAACAAAATATATAGCTTTTCTTATAGTTATTCTTATGATAAAAATAATCTTTCCACAAATAGTAACAATATAAAAAGAAGTAATACTTTTATTTCAAATATTACTTCAAACTATACAGATAATAGTATAGGAAATATTTATATTCCTAAAATTAAACTAAATAGAAGGATTTATCCTTATAATTCAAAAGAAAACAATATTGAAAGGAATGTAACTATTTTAGATGGTACTACTTTTCCAAATAAAAATTCTAGTATAATTTTTTTAGCCGCTCATTCAGGTACAGGAAGTAATGCTTTTTTTAAAAATTTAAAATATTTAGAAAATGAAGACTTAATTTATTTTATATATAACAATGAAAAATATGTATATGTTATAGACAGTAAAAAAGAAGTAACTAAAAATGGATTTATTGCAGTTCAAAAGAAGTATAATCATGAAATCATTCTTACAACATGTAGTGATAATCCTAATAAACAACTAATTATTCATGGCATAAGAAAAAGTAACTAATTTAGTTACTTTTTGTTAGTTCTTCTAAAGCTCTTTGTAGTTGATTATCCTTCTCATTTGATGGATCATCATAATATTCTTCATTTAATTCTTCTTCTATTGTTGGATTAATACCTTTCTCATTAATAAACTCTCCTTTTGGTGTTAACCAACTCTCTATAGTGTATTTTATACTTGAACCACTTTCTAATTTTACAGCTGTTTGAACAGTTCCTTTTCCATATGTCACTGTTCCAACTACTTCTGCCCCATATGAATCTTTGAATGCTGCTGCTAAGATTTCAGATGCGGAAGCACTTCCACTATTTACAAGTATAGCAATTTTATATTTTTTGTTTTCTTTTCCTGTTGAATAGTATTTTGTTTTAACACCTTTTTTCTCAACTTGATATATAACATGTGATGAATCCATAAAATTAGAAATAATGTTAGAAGCTTGATCTAAATAACCACCTGTATTTCCTCTTACATCTATTATTAATGAATCAATTTCTTCTTTTTCTAATACCGATAATTCTTTCTTAAATTGATCAGATGTATTTTTGGCAAATACACTTAATGTAATTACGCCAACTTTTTTTCCATTCTTTTCAATTATTTCAGATTCAACTGAAGGTATTTCAACAACTTCAAGTTTAATCTTATATGTTTTTTCTTCGTCATTTCTTTTAATTGTTATTTTAGCAGTGTCTTTATCTTTAATAAGAGCTACTGTTTCATCAGCAGTTTTATCTTTTGTTTCTTTTCCATTTACTTTTACAATTATATCATTAACTTTTAATCCTGCTTTTTTTGCTGGTGACTTATCAAAAATTCCAACAATCTTTATACCATCATCAGTTTCTTGAATTGTTGCACCTATACCTTTATAAGATCCATCCATTGTAGTATTAAATGCTTTTGTTTCTTCTTCATCCATATAAATACTATGTGGATCACCTAAGTAATCAAACATTCCATTAATAGCTGCTTGAATTAATTTCTTCTTACTAACCTTTTTATAATAATTATTAGTTAATGTACTATAAGTTGTAATAAATTCTTGTACTTCTTTAGAATTTGTTTTTTCTGAAGCTTTCATTGTTATAAAAGTTCCTGAAAAAATACCTACACAAAGCGCAACTAATGTAATAATTACTACTTCAGTTGTTGAGAATAATTCTTTTTCACTTTTCTTACCTTTTTTCTTTTTCTTATCTTTTTTATCTTTTTTTACTTGGATTTCTTCTTTTTCTTCAATTGCTTTTTTATTATTTGTTTTATTATTATTTTTCTTTGTTGTTTTTTTCTTTGCCATTTTATCACCTCTGTATCCAATATATATAATATCATAATAATTTAGAAAAAAAAAGATAGTACATTACTATCTTTTACTTCATATGGCGCCTCAACTGGGACTTGAACCTAGGACCCCTTGATTAACAGTCAAGTGCTCTAACCAACTGAGCTATTGAGGCATAAAAGAGTATTTAATTACTCTATTCCTAAATAATTTTTAATATCTTCAGTTATATATTCAACATTTTTTCCGTCTTTTATGTGGATTACTGTTGTTTTACTAATTTTTAATTCACTAGCATTTGATGCTTCACTATTATCTTCTTCACTTTTAAAGTTTTTATTAAGTCCTTCACTCATATCAACAGTATAAAGTGGAAGTGTATCTTTTTTATCTCTATATGAAGAAATAATTGTATGATTTTCTTCGCTTGATTCTTCATCAAGATTATAGAAGAAAACATAATATTCTTTTTTATTTTGTGTAAAACTTTCTCCAGCTAGAATTTCACTATACTGAATTGATGTATTACTGGTTCTACTTGTTTTTGATTGTTTCTTTAAGATACCTATTGTTAAAAGATAAAATAATCCAAATATTGCTGCAATAACCACTATAACTATTATTATTTTTTTTGCGGTTACATTTTCTCCTTCATATTGTCTATCAATCTTTTCATGTTGTTTTCTTAGGTTCTTATTTCTTTTACCTTTGTTTCTTTTCCCCATAATATCACCGACCAATATGAGTATATCATATTTTATAAATAAATGTAAAGATTTATTTCATTGTGGGTAAACTACTAATGGATGAAGCAATTTCTATTAATTCATTTTGATTTAAAACATCACTTACTATATAATATTCCACTCCACCTGTTGTCCAAGAAAGAGAGTTGTCTCCTAATATTCCAATTGTATCTTGTAATATATATGGTTCTCCACTTGTAGGTACTACTGTAAATTCATCAAATACGTTCGCTGTTTCTTCTACTAATATAAAAGGTTTTTCACCTTCAAATGTTAATATGACTCTTTCTCCATCAGTTTTAGCAACTTTTTCTTCGTCTTTTAACTTTGTTCCACTTGGTAAAACTAATGGATAAATGCTATCTTCTAAATTAATCGTTTCTTCTTCCTTGGTACTTACTGTTTCCATAACTGTATTTAAATTAAAGTAATCTTTTTTAAATGTAGGATTAAAATCTATATTTTTAAACTTCATTGTCATTAAAGCTACATTGTTCTCATCTTTTACTTTAACTTCTTTAATTTTACCTTTTTTACTAATTGAAACTTCTTGTTTAACTAATTTTCTATTATTTGGATAATTAACATTTGTAATAAAAGTATATCCATCATCTGTTTCTTTATACTCTCTTTTTTCATCTGATTTTATATCACTCACTATTGATTGCAGTAAATAAATTTGTGAATTATTATATGGCCAATCACTTTGAAATTTAAAACTTTTATTTAATGCTGGGGTAGCAACAAATACCCCTTCACTATTTTTTAAAATTATTTGTTCGTGATTATTTGCTTTATTAAATAGTGTTACTTTGTAACTATCTGGTTTTTTATATGATACACTTATATCATAATTATATACTTCGTCATTATTCACTATTTCTAGGTTTCCTTCTAAATTATAACTGTTATTACTTATTTTTTTATCTAAATCATTTATTACATCATTTTGACTATGCGTTCCACATCCTGTTAAAAATAAAGATATTAGTAAAAGTATTATTATTTTTTTCATTTTCCACCTCATTATTTATTTCATTTTAACTATATGTTTTTTATATATAAATATTCCGTATAATTTGAAAATACTTGTTAATAATATTATTATAGGAAAGGATGGTAATATGGAAATATTAAAAAAAATAGCATTAGTACTAGTAATTGTTGGTGCGATTAACTGGCTACTTGTTGGAGCATTTGAATTTGATTTAGTAGCAACTATTTTTGGTGGTTCAACAGCTATGCTTGCTAGAATAGTATATATTTTAGTTGGAATTAGTGGACTAATATCTATTTCAATTTTCTTTGACGAAAAATAAAACTACAATGAAATAATCATTGTAGTCTTTTTTATTTTTCAGTTATTCTTATCTTAACTTTCTTTGTCTTAGAAGCATATGTTAATTTCAAGTCATCGCCTTTAACTTTAACTTCTACTTCATGTTCTCCAACACTATAATCTTTTAAGTCAATGTAAGCTTTTATGTTTTGAGCAGTTATCTTATCAATTGTATCTTTACTTCCGCTTACTACAACTGTTACAGTACTATCTTCTCTGTTTAGAGCTTGTACAGCATATTTACTATTTAGATTTTCTGTTTCAATAGGAATTTCTGCAAATTCTTTACTTACTGAAGTATCTAGTTCAACTTTTACAGTAATTGTCTTAGTACTTAATTCTGTTATACCAGATGGTTTTGTAAGAGTAATATTAAATCTCTTATCTGCATCTAATCCTTTAACATCTATTGGCACTTCTATACTATCAATTCCTGCTACTACTTCTTCTTCACCATAAACTGTTACTTTTGTAATACTTGGTGTAATTGATTTTATTGATTTTCCAAATGCCAAGTCACCTTTTGGAATAATCTTTATGTCAACTTCTTTACTTGGTGAAGTAATTGTAAGTGTCGCTTCAATAGTAGAAGGAACTATTTCTACATCTACTATTTCTCCGTTATTGTCATATGCAACTAATGGAACATCTTTAACTTTTATTTCTCCTGCTTTAGGATTATTTAAGTTATTAACATCAATTAATGCTTTAACAGTAGCAACTTTCTTTAACTTATATTCTGCACCTTTAATAATAACATTACTTCTACTTAGTTCTACATTCTTAATATATAATTTAGAATCTAAGTTATCTTTATGTAAGATATCATATGTTAAAGACTTAGTTTGTGATACTTTTTCATATATTGTTACTGTTACAGTTGACGGATCTAGTCTATAATCAACTGATTTTAATTGTTGTGAGTATTTTAAAGTTACTTTATGATTTCCAGGCTTTAATCCAGTTAAATCAACTGTTACTCCAGATGATGGAGTTTGTTTTGCTAGGAATATGTGTCTTTTTTGTCCTATTAATGTAATATCAACTGTTTGAGGTAATCCTTCAACAACATATAATTCTTCATTATATGATGCTGTTACCTTTTGCTTATATAGTACTTCTGCATATTGGTCTATTGTTACATTTGAGTTTCTATCAATTAGATAGAATGTTGTGAATGCTAATAGTAGTGAAATAATTATTAGTGTTGATTTTTTATTTAATAATCTTTCTAGACCTTTATTATTGTTCTTTGATGCATCTATTATCTTTAAAATAAACTTTGTTATTGGTGTTATTATCCATTTATCAAAGATAGAATAAATACCATGAAATATGCTTTTAAAAAATCTAAATATCTTCTTCATATATCTCTTCCTCTTCTATAAATTCTTCACTTTCCTCATCTTCTAATGAGTCTTTCTTAGGTCTTAATTCATCTATTAACATCATTCTTACATCATCAATTGTAAGATTATAATATAATTCACCTTTTATAGAAATAGACATTCTACCTGTTTCTTCAGATACAATTAGCGCAATACAATCTGTTTCTTCAGTTATTCCTACTGCTGCTCTATGTCTTGTTCCAAGTCTTTTATTTAATTTAGAACTTGTACTAGTTGGGAATACAGCTCCAGCACATGATATTCTATCACCTTGAATAATTACTCCACCATCATGAAGTGGATTATTAGGGAAGAATATTGAAATTAATAAATCGCTAGATATATCTGCATATAATTTCTTTCCTCTATCTATATAATTTCCTAAACTAATATCTCTTTCAATTACTATAAGTGCTCCAATTTTAGATTTTCTAAGAGTTTCCATTGCACTAACTATTTGATAAACTACTTTTTCTCTTTCATCAACAGTTAATACTTTGTGACGTCCAAGTAATTGATTTCTTCCTAATTGCTCTAAAATATTTCTAATTTCTGGTTGAAATATTATTATTAAAGCAAGTGGTCCATACATAATTACGTATTCTAAAATTAGACCTACAGTTGTAAATCCAAGCCATGTACTAATTGCTTTTAATACAATAATTATTACTACACCTTTAAAAATTAGTGATAGTTTTACGTTGTTCTTTATATTCTTTAATATAAAGTAAAAAATAATCCATACTAAAGAAATATCAATTAATTTCTTTACAATAGATATTAAATCAGTCATTGTTATACTCATATAAAAACTCCTTATATATTATATATAGATTAGTTATTTTTTATTTTTGTAAATATGAGTAGATATAAGTAATATAACTTAATTATTTAAAAATTATATCACACTACAAATCATTTCCCCATACATATTAATATAATAACATTTTTAGTCATTTATTACAACTATTAATTAGAAATGTTATTTCTCAAAAAATGTTTTTTACCTTTTTTATATTTGCTTTTATGTATTATCATTTCATTTTTTGTTATATAACAATTAAAAAAATAATAGATTTTATTCTATTATTCTTCCTTCAAAATTTCATATAAAATTTGATATAGTTTTAAAGCATCTTCTCCATTTATATTTATACACTTTCCAACTATCTCTGGAATAGACTCTGCTTCTTTTTTTAGTTCTTCACCTTTTTTGGTAATTGAAATATTTAAATTTCTTTCATCTTTTGTTTCTCTTTTTCTTGTAATATATTCTTTTTGTTCTAATTTCTTTAAAAGTGGAGTCAATGTACCAGAATCAAGAAATAGTTTTTCTCCTAATCTTTTTACATTAATCTCTTTTTCTTCCCATAATACCATCATACATATATATTGAGTATATGTAAGATCTAGTTTATCAAGTAGTGGTTTATATTTTCTAATTATTTTTCTAGATGCAGCATATAATGGAAAACATAATTGATTTTCTAATTTTAAACAATCTTCTTTATTCATATATTATTTTATAAATTCTTCTAATTCTTCTTTTGGTAAAAATCCTGTGTGAGTTTTAGATAGTTTTCCATCTTCAAATACTAATATAGTTGGAATTGACATAATCCCATATTCCTGAGCTACTTCTTCTGATTCATCTACATCTAATTTATAAAATTCTATATCTTTGCTTTCTTTTGCCACTTCATCTACTATAGGAGAAAGCATTCTACAAGGTCCACACCAAGTTGCATAACAATCTACTACAACTTTTTTACCTTTAATTTTATCTTTAAAATCTTTTTCTTCTAATTCTATAACTTTCATATTAATCCTCCATTTCTTTTATTGCAATGGTTGCTGCTATTGAACCATCACTTACTGCTGTTGTAAGTTGTCTTAATTCTTTTACTCTTGTATCCCCAGCTACATATATTTTATCACAGTTTGTATGAACTCCATCATGAGATTTAATATATCCTTTTTCATCTAACTCTATTATATTTGAGAATATTTCATTTTTTGGAGTTTGACCTATTGCAATGAATAGTCCATCTATTTCAATAGTTTGTTTAGTATCATTATTATCTTTAACTTCGATACTTTCTAGTTTGTTTTCACCATTTAATTTTGTAATAGTTGAATTAACAATTATTTCAACATTATCTTTTTCTTTTAATTCAGACAAATACTTTTCTTCTCCTCTAAATATATCTCTTCTATGTATTAGATAAACTTTCTTAGCAATATTAGATAAGTATATAGCATCTTCTAATGCAGTGTTTCCTCCACCATTTACTACTACTGTTTTATTTTTATAGAAGTTTCCATCACATGTTGCACAGTAGGAAACACCCTTACCAACTAATTTTTCTTCATTTTCTATATTTAATTTTCTATTTTCTGCGCCTGTTGCTAAAATAATTGCTTTTGCTTTATAACTATTTTTATGTGTTATTACTGTTTTATCTTCTTCAATTCTAATAACACCTTCAAATTTTATTTCACCATTTAAATCTTTTACTTGATTGTATAAGTTAGTAGCAAAATCAAATCCGCTTATATTTGGAAGTGCTGGGTAGTTTTCAACTAAAGATGCATTAACTATTTGTCCACCATATGATTTTGATTCTAAAACTAATACTTTTTTATTTGCTCTTAATGCATATAGAGCTGCTGTTAATCCTGCAGGACCTGCTCCTACAATAATTATATCGTACATATTTATCTCCTATAATAACTCTTTTATTTTCTCTTCCATTATATCAGGATTTTCAATTGGTGAATATCTTCCTACTACATTTCCTTCTTTATCTACTAAAAATTTTGTAAAATTCCATTTGATATCATTTTTTTCTTTGTAAGTTGAGCTTATTTTTTCAATACCTTTCATTGTCATTTTATTTTTCATTCCATTAACAATTTCCTTAGGTGAGTTTTCTTTTAAATATTTAAATACTGGATCAGTGTTTTCTCCATTAACATTAATCTTTTTTAATTGATCAAATGTTGTTTGATATTTTGCTGTACAAAATTCATGTATTTCATCATCACTACCTGGTGCTTGATGTCCAAATTGATTACATGGGAAATCTAGTATTTCTAATCCTTTATCTTTATATTCTTTGTATAGTCTTTCTAGACTCTTATATTGTGGAGTAAAACCACAACCTGTTGCTGTATTAACAATAATTAATACTTTTCCTTTGTAATTACTCAATTTTACATCTTCACCTTTTCTATTTTTTACAACGCATTCATATAAATTCATAACAATTTCTCCTTTTAAATTTTATATAATTAAATTGTATACAATTTAATTTAACTTGTCAATAAAAAACTATTAGAAATATCTTCTAATAGTCTATTCATCATTTTTTTATTTATTCTATTTTTTATCCTTATCTTTAAAAGGATGTTTAATTTTTTCTTTTATTTCTTTTCCTATAATATCCAATGCTGTTTCATATATTTTTTCTGCTTCTTCTTTTGAAAAATTAAGTTTTTCTATTAAATCTCCAACTAATTTTTCTTTGTTCTTTTTACCAATAAAGCTATTATCTTCAATTACTTCATTAATTTTTTTACATGTATCCATATCATAATTTGATACTTCACTAAATTTCTTTAAAAACTCACTCTTATTCATTTTCATCACCATACATCTTTCCTTTTGAGTCCCTTTGAATTTCATATCCATATTCAAATATATATCCTAGTGCTGCTACTGCAAGTATTAGCACTATATTCATTAAATTTACTTCTACTCCTACATCTAAATTAGTAAATATACCTATTATTCCAGAACTAACAATTGGAAAAGCCATTACTAATATCATATACTCTGTTATCTTTTTAACATATCCTACATTTTCTAGTGTAAATGGAGTATCACCATCATGTATATTTTTAAATAGCAATTCTAAATTTTTTAGTAATATTCTTGTAAATGCTAAAGTAATTATTAAACATAACATTGCTACTTCAGCTATTATTATTAATGAACTTACTTTTTTGTTTTCTAAATAGTTTTCTATCTTCTCTAATTTTTCAATATGTGTTTTATCTGTGTCACCTTTATTATCTTTTAGAATTAGAGTTTCTCCATTTATTTCATAATCTACCTTTTCCCCTAACATTTCTATTTTATTATTAGTAGTATCTATTTTTGTTGTACTTCCAACTACTCCTACTAATAACATTGAAATAGTCATAAATACTATTCCTATGGTTGCAAATACCTTACATATTCTTGAAATAATATATATTGATTTACTTAACCCTTTAACTTTCTTTTGTTTTTCTTTCTTTAACTTAACAACACTCATTTTAACCTCTTCGCCTAATGAATCGAGATCAATTATGTTTTCAGTTACTAAATCAGTTATCTCACAATGAAATATAGTGCATAGAGCTATAATGTTATTCATTTCAGGATAAGCTTCTCCAGTTTCCCATTTTGATACACTTTGTCTTGATACACCAACTTTTTCAGCTAATGTTTCTTGTGACATTTTTTTTGATTTTCGTAGTGTTTTTAAATTATCTCCAAATTTCATCGGCATTTTCTCCTTTCAACACATTCATCATATGTCTTTTTTCATCTTTGTTCTATCAATTTTCGGTTGCAAAATGAGATTGCTACTTAAAGTTTACATTTTATTAAAATTTATTTTATCTTTTATTTCTTTATATTTTATCTTTTTATATAGCTCCATTATTATTAATATTATTGTAGAAAGTAATAATAATATTATAGTTTCCCATACACCAATTGAAGTTACTTTTAATATTTTTGCAAAGAAATCAATTCTCATTATAATTATTTGCATAGTTACAGAGATTAGTACTGCTGCAAGCACCATAGGATTACTTCTTATTCCAACACTTACTGCACTATTTTTCTCACTTCTGCAATTGAATACATGCATATTTTGGATAAATACCATAAATGCCATTGTGTATGCTCTAGCTAGTGTTAAATCTATTGCTTTAACTTTTACCAAATAATACCAAAGAGCAAATACTAGTACTCCTATTGTTAATCCTGAAAAAATAATTTCTTCAAAAATAGTCCTATCAAATAAACTTTCTTTTGGATTTCTTGGTTTTTCTTCCATTATTCCTTTTTCTGCAAATTCAAATGAAAGAGCTAAATCATGAAGTCCATCTGTAACTATATTTAACCACAATAATTGAATTGCTACGAGTGGCATAGGTAAATCCATAACTATTGATAATAAGAAAAATAATATTTCTGCTAAACCACATGATACTAGAAAATATGTTATTTTTCTAATATTTGAATATGCAATTCTTCCTTCTTTTACTCCAGATACTATAGACTTAAAATTATCGTCTATTACAATCATCTTTGCTGTTTCTTTAGCTAAGTCTGTACCACTTCCCATAGCTATACCAAGATTTGCTGTTCTAAGAGCAGGTGCATCATTTACTCCATCACCTGTTACAGCAACAAATTCTCCTTGTCTCTTTAAAGATTCAACAATTCTTAACTTTTGAATTGGAGTTACTCTTGCAAATACTGTTTTTCCCTTTATAAAATCATCAAAATCTCTTTCGGATTTATTGAAATAATCTTCTACTTCATCTGATGTTGCAACTTCATCATAGTTTTTTGCTATTTTTAATTCATTAGCAATTGCAAATGCTGTTAGTGGATGATCACCTGTAACCATTATTACTTTTATTCCGGCTGTCTTACATTCTTTTATAGAATTAAATACATCTTTTCTTATTGGATCAATAAAGGCAACCATTCCCATAAAAGTAAGATTTTTTATATCCTCTTCTGTATAATCTTCTTTTCTTTCTACTTTACCTTTTGCAAGTGTAATAACCCTATATCCTTCTTTTGCTAATTTTTCATTCTGTTCAATAAGCTTTTTCTCGTCAAATTTATCTAGAAAATCAATTTTATCACAAAATGATAACACTTTTTCTAGTGACCCTTTAATTGTTACATAAGGTTCTTTTTTATCATTATAAAATACTGCTGAATACTTGTTAGAAGACTCATATGGAATCATATCTACAATATCTATGTTATTATCATTTTCTTTTATCTTTTCACCTAATACTTTGAATGCAATATCTATTGAATCTCCTATTGCCTCTTTTTTAGTAAGTGTTGCTTCATTATTTATTGTTCCTAAAAGAGCAATTTCTTTTGCATATTTTATATCTTTACCTATTACTTCACCCTTAATGTCATATCCAATTCCTGTTATTTCATATTCATTATCATTTGGTAACAATATTTTCTTTGCAGTTTGTTCATTACATGTTAGTGTTCCTGTTTTATCTGTTGCTATTACTGTTGTGCTTCCTAATGATTCAACTGAATGTAGTTTCTTAGCTATAACTTTTTTGTTAGACATTCTAGTTGATGCTATTGTTAAGGCCATTGTTAGCGCTAATGGTAACCCTTCTGGCATAGCACTTACTGATAGTGCAACTACAGATAAAAATATTTCTTGGTATGGAACATTTTTATTTATTAATATCATTGCAACAATAGCAGCGATAAAAACCGCTAGTAATGTTATTTGTTTAGAAAATTTTTCAACTCTTATTGTAAGTGGTGATTTTTCTTCTTTTGTATTACTTAATGTTTCAGCAATCTTACCTAATTCAGTTTCTAATCTTGTTTTAATTACTACTGCTTTTGCTCTTCCTGTGATAACTGTTGTTCCTGCATATACAATATTACTTATTTCAGATATATTTAGTTTTTCTTTATTTATTTTTTTTGCATCTTTTTCTACAGCTACTGATTCTCCAGTAAGTATTGATTCATCTATTCTTAGATTACTTGCTTCTAATAGTCTTAAGTCTCCTGATATTTTATCGCCAGATTCTAGTAAAACTATGTCTCCTGGGACAATATATTTTGATTCAACTTTTACTTCTTTTCCATCTCTTATTACTCTTGTTTCTTCTTTAACTAGACTTTGCAGTGCATCAGCTGTATTTTCTGCTTTATGTTCTTGATATGTTCCCATTATTAAATCAACTATAATTATAAATAATATAGCTAAAGCATCTACAACTTCTCCTACTAAAAAAGAAGAAAGTCCTGCTGCAAGCATTAATAACACTATTGGATCTTTTAATTCACCTAAAAATATTTTAAATATTGAAGTTTGTTTTTTCTTAGGTAATTCATTATACCCATATTTTTCTAATCTATGCTCTACTTCTTTTTCAGTTAATCCTGATACTGATGTTTTTAATTTTTTTAATACTTCTTCTCCTGTTTCATTATAAAATCCGTTCATTTTTCCCATCCTTTTTTATTTCTTATTTATGTATACTTTATCTCCACTAGGAAGTACTTCTAAAAATTCATTGTTTTTCTCAACAGAATCCTTAAATATTTCCATTCCTTGATAGTATTTATCATTATAAAAATATGAGTCTAAAATAAACATGCATTTTTTATTACTACAGTCTTTTTCCATTTTTTCTACATAGTATTTCTCATTACTACCCATATTTCCCTTATCAATCATATCATAAAAATCTATAGGTTCATTTCTATATATTTTTAAAAGATAAGCATTCTCCATAAATAAGTATATTCTGTAATTGCTATTATTATCAATATAATTTGAATATTTTTTTAAATAGTTTGGTACATTTTTATTAACAAGTTGATATTTTAAAAAATTATTTTCTATCATTAATTTAGAACCTTTTAACGATACACCAATAAATATAACAAAGAATACCGTTGTAAATGATTTAATGTAATAATCAATTATATAATTATTATTTTTTAGTAATATGTAATAAACTATTGGAACTGCTCCTGCAAATATATGTTGTTCGTCAAATATTGGAATACTTATTGATTGAAATGCTAAAATGTATAAAATTTCTGGATCATTTTTCTTTCTTTTTAAAATCATATATACAAATGGTACAAAGAAAATTAAATATCCAACAATTGAATTTAAATCAATATATAAGTTATCAAAAAAACTTCCTAGCCCTAAATAGCAAAAATCTATATATTCTTTTACTGTATTATTAATTATTAAATATATTATTACTGGGATTACTGATATAAAAACAGAAAAACATTCTTTGATTTTGTGCCTGTTAATAAGCAAATATACAATTAATAAACAAAAACCAATATTTTGTTTAGTCATAATTATTATTCCGATTAGAATACCAATAATTATATTTTTAGATTTAACTTTACTATCGTGTAATAGTAAAATCGCTAAGAATAAAATTAATACAAATGAATTATATCCAAATAATGTATCCCTAGCACAGAATATGAAAAAAATAAACAGTGTTTTTATATTAAATTTTTCATAAATAAAAGTAAATATGAGACTATAAATTACACAATGTTCTAATTTAAAAACAATATAATAGTTACCAATTAACTTTATTAATGGTGTCATTATTAGACTATATAACGGACCCATTACCATATTGAAATCCTTATATGGAATAAGTCCTCTTGCTATATTGTAGCTAAATCCAAAACAGTTAACTTCATCTCCATCAATAACTATTAGACTTGAGACTAAAAAGAATAATAATAAAAATATCAGAAAAATAATAATTCTTTTTTTCATTATTTTCACCACCATTTCGTGTAACCTTTTTATAATTATTTTTTGTTAATATAAACTCTATCGCCACTAGGAAGAATCTCTAAAAACTGATTGTTTTCCTCCACACTATCTTTAAATACTTCTAATCCTTGATAATATATTTTTTTATAAAAACATGAATCTAGAATAAACATACATTTTTTATCTTTACATTCTTCTTGCATTTTTTTTACATAGTATGTTTCATCTTTTCCCACATTTCCTTTATCTATCATATCATAGAAATCTAATGTTTCATTTCTATATAGCTTTATTAAATATGAATTTTCCATGAATAAAAATACTCTATAATCATCATACTTATCTATATACTTTGAATACTCCTCTAAATAATTTGGTACATATTTGTTAACTCTTTGATACTTTAAATAATTATCTTCAGTTATCATTTGAGAATCTTTTACAGATGTAATTAAAAATGATAAAAAGAAGACCGTAGTAAATGTTTTAATATAGTAATCAATTACATAATTATTATTTTTTAACAATATATAAAATGCAATTGGAATTAGTCCGGCAAAAATGTGCGAACTATCAAAAATTGGCACTATTATTGATTGAAATGCTATTATATATAGTATTTCTGGATCTTTTTTCTTTCTAGTTATAATCATATATATAAATGGTACAAAGAAAATTAAGTATCCAACAATGGCACTATAATTAATGTAGAAATTATCAAAAAAGCTAACTACACCTAAATAGCAAAAATTAATATATTCTTTTAATGTACTTGTTAATATTAAATATAATATTACTGGTACTATAGAAATAAAAATTGAAAAGCATTCTTTAATATTATGTCTATTAATAAACAAATAGATAATTAGTAAACAAAAACCAATATTTTGTTTACTCATAATTATTAAACCAATCATTATTCCTATATAAATGTTTTTTGATTTTAATTTACTATCTTGTAAAAGTAATACTATGAGAAAAAGTAATAAAACGAATGAATTATATCCAAATAATGGATCTCTTGCGCAAAAAATAAAAAATAAAAAAATTGATTTTAATCCTAACTTTTCATATATTAATACAAATATTAGAGCATAAAATATACAATGTTCTAATTTGAACAATATAAAATAATTACCAAATAATTTAATTAGTGGTGAGAATAAAATACAATATATTGGGCCTATGATAATATTAAAGTCTCGATATGGAAGTAATCCATTTGCTACGTTATAACTAGTGCCATAACTATATACTTCATCTACAGCAAGGACAATTAAGCTTGAAGCAATTAAGAATGCTGCAAAGAATAATAAAAATGTTAGTATTCTCTTCTTCATTGTTTACACCACCATAATTATTGTTTATTTTATTATAACAAAAACAGCAAAATAAAAAAACTAGTTGCCTAGTTTTTTTCTATTAAAGAATCACCATTAAATTCTACAGGAATAGGTAGTTCCATAAGTGTTAGAATTGTTGGTGCTACATCTGCAAGTTTTCCTTCTTTTTTTAACTTTAGATTTTTCCTTGTTAATAAAAATGGAACGGGATTAGTTGTATGTGTGGTACAAATTGTTCCATCTTCATTCACCATTACATCACAGTTACCATGGTCTGCTGTTATAATCATTGTTCCTCCAAGTGATTCAACTTTATCATATACCCTTTTTATGCATTTATCCATAAATTCAACTGCTTTTACTGCTGCTTCATATACACCAGTGTGTCCAACCATATCACCATTTGCGTAGTTTAAAACTACAAAGTCTAAATAGTCTTTATCAAGTTCAGCAATTAAGTTATCTGTTATTTCTTCAGCACTCATTTCTGGTTTTAAATCATATGTTGCAACCTTTGGTGATGGTATTAATATTTGTTTAGCATTTTTTAAATCTAAATCTTTGTCTCCATCGAAGAAATGAGTTACATGTGCATACTTTTCTGTTTCAGCTATTCTTAATTGCGATAATCCTAGATTAGATAAGTATTCTCCTAGTCCATTTGTTATTTCTTGATGTTCAAAAGCTGTTAATCCTTTAACAGTATCATTTATTGGCATCATTGATACAAATTTTATATTATTATATTTAGTTGTTTCCATAGGAACTTCATCTGGATTAGTAATAGCTGTAAACATTTCTCTTAGTCTATCTGGTCTATAATTCCATACTATTATTCCATCATTATCAGATAATTTTCCTTCATTTATTACACTTGGTAAAATAAATTCATCTGTTATATCTCTATTATATTGGTCATCAAATATTTCTTTAACTGAGTCATAATGTTCTCCAATACCATAGCAGATAGCATCATATGCAAGCTTTAATCTATCATAATTGTTATCTCTATCCATTGCGTAGTATCTTCCTGATACTGTTGTTATCTTTCCAACTTTTGTTTCGTCTATTTTATCTTCTAACTTTTTAATAAAGCTTTGTGCTGTATGAATACCAGTATCTCTTCCATCTGTGAACAGATGAAAATATATTTCTTTGACTCCATTCTTCTTGCACATATCTATTATTGCAAGTAAGTGATCTGTATGAGAATGAATCCCTCCATCACTAATTAATCCCATCATATGTAATTTTGAATTATTTTCTTTTGTATGATTAATTACTTTTAGAATGTTTTCATTTTCAAAAAATTCTCCTGTTTCTATTGCATTATTAATCATTTCTAGTGACTGATATACTATTCTTCCAGCACCAATATTCATGTGACCTACTTCACTTGTTCCCATTTGACCTTTAGGAAGTCCAACAGGTTTTCCAGATGCTTCTAGTATAGTGTGTGGATAGTTTTCTCTTATATAATCAAGTGTTGGTGTATTTGCATTATCAAATGCATTATATTTATTTTTAGGTGCTATTCCGCATCCATCTAAAATACATAATACTAATGGTTTCTTTTTCATATTTTTCCTCCAAATACTACATTTTAAGTATAGTATTTTTTTTGTTTTTTGTATATAATTTTGATTTAATTTTACAACACAAAACAAAAAATCAAATCTTATAGATTTGACTTTTTTTCAAATATTTTTGCTTTTGGTTTTTTCTTAATAGATATTGTATCATTTTCAATTAATTCTAAATTCTTTGCATTAATTATTTCTTGAAATCCACCTAAATATCTACTTCCATTTTTGTCATATCCTGATCTTGTCCTTAGACTGTTAGCATTGGAAAAATTTCCTTTACCTATAAATGTAACATTTGATGTATCAAAAGATCTTTTTTGACCATTATATACTATTTCATATACGTTACCATGAATCAATTTTGGTAACTCTACATTTAGAATAGTACCAGTTCTTTCCTCTGCCAATTTATATAAGACATCTATGTCATCTAAAATAACTACACCTTTTCGCGCTGATTCCATATTATCTCCTGATGCATCTAGCAATTGGATTAATATTTCAGATAAATGTCTACCTGGCATTTTTTCCACTGTATATTCTGGTGCATTAACCTTAACGCATGGTACAGATAGTTCTTCAGATATATCTCTTATAGTCTGTTCTATATAGTCTTGTTCTTCTTTGTTTGGTGATGTATCTAGTAAGATAGGTGATTTAATTTGTGCAGCGTGATGATAGATTGTTAAGATATCTTTTGATAAATTTTGATTTACTTTTATATTTGAGTATATTCTTTTAATTGTTTTATTCATAATAATTCTCCTTGTTCAAACATAATAATATTATACTTAGATTATAACATATTTTATTTTATGTTTTTAGTTAAAATTTTAGTTGTTTCTTTCCAACCTGTTCTCCAGTCATAACCTGCTCTTAATATTTTTTGTTCAATAAGTTCCTCATCTGTAACTTCTTTATTGTGGTATGAAGGAAACAATATTCTAGTTTCAATATCATTTATTAAATTAGGCATTCTATCATCTATCTGGACATCTGCTTTAAAAATATTTTTTGTTCCTGTAAAAATAAACTTTTCTGGTTTAATGAAGGGAAGTATACTTCTTAAAAAATCATATTTGTCTTTAAATAATTTACCAGAACCTTCTATATCAAATGGGTTAATACATGATGAACAAATATATATATCATATAGATAACTTAAATATTCAATACTTTCTATCGCATCTGGTAAAATATCTGCGTTATCATATAAATTTCTAGCATTAATAAATTTTATAAATTCATTAAATCTTTCCATAGGTATTTTTTCTTCATCCATATAATAGTTAGTAAAATCATCTACTTCATAATCAGTGTTTAAAAAATCATTTATTGCTCCCCTAAATCCTGAAAAGCAAACAACTTCATCAACATCTAGTAATATACTTTTTTTCTTTTCCATAATAATCTCCAAACTTTTGTTATATATACTAACATAATTTATTAAAAAATAAAACTCAAACTTTGTGTTTGAGTTTATTTTTTTAGAATTAGTTTTTTACCTTCTTCTGCTACTTCTGTATTTTCAAAATACTTTTTAGCTTCTTTTTTATACTCATTTTTATCTATTTCTGGCCAAAAATGAGTTAATAACAATTTTTTTACGTCTGCATCTTTTGCTATTAACGCTGCATCCTTTGCATATAAATGTACATCATCTTTTCGATATTGACCTTCTAAGAATGTTGATTCACATATAAATAAATCACATTCTTTAGCAAATTCTCTTAAATTATTTTTAGTTCCTGTATCTCCAGAATAAACAATACTTCCAGCTGGTGTATCTATTTTAATAGCATAAGTAGTTATATCATGTGGAACTTTTAAAAATGAAATTTTTAAATCATCGTTTTCTATGCTTTTACCTATTATGTCATAAATTGTAACAGGATGTTTATGCTTAAAATTTTGAATGTAGTCATAATCACTTTCAATATCTCCATTAGGTATAAATACTTCAATATTTTTTTCTAGCATTCCAAGTCTTTTATAAACTAAAGCAGCTTGAGCAAGTGAAGATATATCTCCATAATGATCTGGATGTAGATGACTTATAAATACTTTTAAATTATTTAAATCATCAGGTAAATTCATTAAACTCGCTGTACCATTTCCACAATCAAGCATTATATTGTTATCTTTATATTTAACTAAAAATCCTGGACAATTTTTATCACCTTTACAATATGGTGATACTGTTCCAAGAGGTACAACTTCTATCTTATTCATATTATCACTTCCTTAACATTTTCATCTTTTCATGTACACTTTTATCTACATATTTACTAATATCTTTATCAATCTTAAATACTTCTTTTACCATACTTGAAGATATAAATTGATACTCTTCATCAGCAAATAGACACACTGTATTAATTTTCCCATCTGATATATCTCTATTTACTTTTGCAAGTTGTACTTCAAAATCATAGTCACTTAATCCTCTAAGCCCTCTTACTATTGCAACACAGTCTTCATTTAAAGCAGTGTCTACTGCTGCAACATTTCCTTTTACTACTTTAACTTTTGGATTATTTTTATATAATTCCTTAATTATTTCTTCTCTCTCATCTATATTAAACATATAATTTTTCTTTCCTGGATTTACAAGAATTGCTACTACTACTTCATCAAACATATCACATGCTTGATTAATTATATTCATATGTCCTTTTGTAATAGGATCAAAGCTTCCTGGATATAATACTCTTATCATAATAAATCAGGCACCTTTCTTAGTGTTTTTTTAATTAATTCAATTCTATTACCACTTACTATATCAAAATCTTCTTTGTTATATTCTATACTTGAACTTTCTCTTAAATCAAATTCTTCTTCTGTTATATTATCTCTAAGCATTGCTCTTTTCTTTCTTTCCTCATAATCCAATTCGACAAGAATTTTCATATCACACATATTGTAAAACTTAGTAAGCGGTAGTAATAACCAATCTAAAATAACTATTTTATCTTTCATATCATTAGAATTATTTTTTATAAATTTATCTATCTCTATTTCCATATATTTCCATGTAATTTCAGATAATTTATCCATTTCTTCTCTTTTAGCAAAAACTATTTCTCCAAGCTTTTTTCTAGATATTTTTCCATTTTCTATAACATCTTTTCCAAATGTTTTACATAATTCTTCCTTTATTTCATCATTATCTAATACTTTATGTCCAACCTTATCAATATCTAAATATGCAGCATTATATCCATAAACTCTTTCCAACTCATGTGCTAATGTGCTTTTTCCACTACCTGACTTTCCACATATTCCAATAATCATATTTATCCCTCCTACTTGTATTGTATTACTAGTTTTGATATAATTAAAATACATATTACTTATTTTTATGATAACTGGAGGTTATTATGAATATTGATTTTGAATTATATAGAGTTTTTTATACTGTTGCTAAAAATGGTAATATTACTAAAGCAAGTCAAGAATTAAATATTTCTCAACCCGCCATTAGTAAGTCTATAAAAAACTTAGAAAGTCAACTTGGTGGAGAACTATTTGTTAGAACTCGTAGAGGAGTTATTCTTACTGATGAGGGCAGAGAATTCTATAGTTATATTAAACAAGCAATTGAATTTATAAATAATGCTGAAAGTAAATTTACAGAGTTAATTAATCTAGAAACTGGACTTATAAAAATAGGAATAAGTACTACACTTACTAAAGAATTTTTACTTCCATATTTAGAAGAGTTTCACTCTACTTATCCAAAAATAGATATCCAAATTATTACAAATATTCCCAGAGAATTACTTAAAATGCTAAGGAATGGTTTAGTTGATATAGTAATTATGAATCTTACTGGAAAAGATAATAGTTCTGATCTTATTATTGATAAATGTTTATCCATTAGTGATTGTTTTATTGTTAATAAAAATTATAAATATTTACTAGATAAAGAACTTTCTTTAAAAGATCTAAGCAATTATCCTTTAATATTACAATCTAATGGTTCTAATACTAGGGCTTTCTTAGATAATTATTGTAAAGAGAATAACATAGTTTTTAAGCCTAATATTGAACTTGCTAGTTACTCTTTAGTAATAGAATTTACAAAAATTGGTTTTGGTATTGGATTTGCTACTAAAAATTACATAAAAAATAAGCTTGATTCAGGAGAACTATTTGAATTAAATATTAAAGAAAAACTTCCAAATAGATATATTGGATATGCTATTTCAAAGAATCATATTCCGAATTTTAGCACTAAAAAACTAATTGAAATTATAAAAAAAACTAGTTAACTAGTTTTTCTTTTGTTTAGTTTTTGGTTTTAGTTTTTCATTTTCTTCATTATAACAATTTATAACTGCATCTAGTGTATAACTTGAATGTAAAATTATATTTTGTTTTGAATCATGCATACCACATGCAATTTGTCTAAAATCTGCACCGCTAAGCATACCAATAAATCCTGTTCCTATTGCAATAGTTGCTATTTCTTCTCCATCAACTGGAATATTATCAAAGCACTCCTTTATAACTTCTCTTTGATTGTCACCCCAATCTTTTTTTAAAGAATGGCAAACTAATGCATGAAATGTTTTATCTCCTACTTTTTTTGATAAAACTGTTCCTATTTCATGAGAACCACAATCAGCAAGTTCAGGCCAATATTTACTTGATACTACTCCTGCAAATCCTGAATCATTATATCCTTCTGTATTTACTGCAAATGCAATATGTTTCGCCTCTGTTTCAAATATGTTTCCATTAACAGCTTTTATTACCATAATCATTTCTCCTTTTGAAAAATTATTATACTTAATTTTTTATTTTTATCAAGATTAATAAGTTTTACTATAGTATTATTTTTAACTAACAAAAACATCACTTTAAAAAGTGATGTTTTCTATATTAAATCCAAAACTTTAAAATTCTGAATAAATTTTTTTAATGGTGGAGATGAGGAGAATCGAACTCCTGTCCAATATTACCTCTACATAAACCTCTACAAGTTTAGTTAACTAAATATTCTCATACACTTATCAAGTAGTTAACGACAAAATAAATGTACTAGCCAATAAATTCTTTCTATCCTCTAGGCAAAGAATAGCTATAACCTATAAAAATGAATCCCTATTTATCCACTAGGTAAGGATAAAAGAGATGCTGACCTTTATATTAGGCAAAAGCTAGAGCTTGGTTTCCACCAAATAATCCAGCTACAGCGTTTTTAATTTTATTTGCGTTTATTTTTTTGTGTTCGTAACGTGAACATTCGACTTGCCATCTATGCGATAATAATACTGTCGAAACCATTACATCCCCATGTCGAAATTATACTCTAAAACTAGTAAAAAGTAAAGCAGTATAAAAAAAAGAGCTTAGCTCTTTATATTAATTTTGTATAAATGGTTTTGCTTTTAAGTATTGTTTTGCAGATTCCTCTATTTTATCTATAGTACTCATTTCTAATGACTCGTATGTACAATTATTTGCTAGTTCATATTCACTTTCAAAACTAGTTCTTTCATGAAATAAACTTATCATTAAACCTATACTATGACCAAATAGAAAATTACCAATATACATATCTTTTCTTGATTTTTTTGCTCTTTTAAATAATTCTATTTCGGTAAAATCATCTTTTAATTGTTCAACAATATCTTCAATTGCATCCCATGCATCTGATGATATTCTTTTTGAATCAATTTTAACTTTATAACCATATGTAGGATCATAATCATCTGAATATGTTTCATTGTAATATCCTTGAAATAATATAAGTAACTTATATATCATATCAATTATTTTGTCTTTTTCTGCATCTTTTTCTAGTAATCTTATATCTTCAACCTCTTTTATTATCTCTTCCATAGAACTATATGGTTTAATTTTTTCTGGTTTTAAACCATATGTCTTTAGATTATTTTTTTCTTCTGTTCTAAAAATACTCACATTTACTTCCCCCTTCATAAATAATTGCGCTTATTATACTATACTTTTGCTATTTTGTCAAATTTAACCATATAAAAGATGTAGTAAACTAGATGTGG
>DLOU01000027.1:13700-24309 GCA_002477275.1 Caryophanales bacterium UBA7476 | reverse complement strand
TTTGCTGCTGGCATTGTTACTGTATTTTCACTTAAACTATTTGTTTCTGTTATTTCTTCCCAACTATCAAATATATATCCCTCTTTTATTGGGTCATCTAAAGTAAGAGTTTCTCCTTCAGCTAGATTTACTTCAGTATTACTTGATGAAGCGTTATAGAATCCTCCGTTTGGATCTATTGTAACTGTATATCTTGTTGTATTATCTTCCTGCCACTGGGCAATTACTTTTACATCATCATTTTCTACATGGACATTTGTTTTTCCGCTTGCATCTTTTTCTAGAGGTGTTCCGTCAATTGTATTAAAGTATAAGAATTCATATCCTTCTCTTATAGGTTCTTCAAGTAAGTTATCACTATTTTTATTTGTTTTAATTTTTGTTATTTTTTTAGTTCCGTTATATTTTCCACCATTTGGATCAACAATTATTGTTGGATAACTTTCACATACTGATTTTTGTACATAATTAATTGTAAATGTTAAGTTTAAAGATGTGTCATTTTTTATTAAATCTTCTTCTTTTATATCGTCATCAAATTTTACTTTTACTGTAATTGTTTTTCTTGATTCTTTTTCTAGTAGATCACATTTTTTTATCTCTGTTCCATCTTTATATGTTACGTCAAAAGAAACAAGTTCTTCTACAGAATCATCAAGTTCTCCAAACTCTACAGAATCTATCATTGCATCAATTGTACCATCATTAACAGTATCAACATCAAACTCATAATAGTCTCCTGGTTTATTCAAAGTAATATTAAAATCAACCTCTTGTTTATCTTCTGTTATTTTAGTTTCAGTAGACACTACTCCACTTTCATTTTGGATTCTATCAAAATATATAATCCACTTATTACTTTTAACACCACTTGTTCCAGCTATTTTTAATGTTGCAGATAAAGCAGCATATCCTACTCCTATTACTAATAATAGGACAAATACTAATACTTTCCATTTATTTTTTAATCTCATGACGCACCTCTTATTATATAATTATATTTTATCATTAAATGATATATTTTTATATAGTTTTTTCATAAAAAAAACATATTCTTTACAATTATGCTTTTTCTTTTTTATATTCTTTGAGTAATCCCCTATATTCTAGCTTTTTATTATCGAGCATCAGAAAATCATCTGGTTTAATTATTTCAGGTAGATTATTTACTTTACAGGTTTTTTCTAGAATAAATTTGACAAACTCCGCACAGTAAAAATAATCTTTTTTCTTTCTTTTCCTTTTAAACATTACTAAGAATAGTCCTAATACGTTAAAGTGATAATTTTCTTTATTTTTATCTATTTTTCTTATAATTTTATTTATTTCATAGTACTCTTTATCTGTCACTTCTAAAGAAAATAATATACTTTTTGTTTTATGAAATCTTTTAAATGTACCATGGTGTATTCCTTCATGTACAAATCCACCTATAAAAGGATTATAAGGATTTAATCTTCCAAATGAATATAGTTTTTCTAAGTCTTGATCTAATGAGATAGAAACATGACTATATGTATCTCTTGTATATATTTTAATTACTTTAGAAAGTATTGTTCCCGTATAAGTTAAAAGAATGTATACTTTTTTCATTACTGCATCACCATACTATATAAAATATAACAAAATTTTCTTTTTATATCAAGAAAAAAAAGAGTATTATGTACTCTTAATATTACTTTTTCTCTTTTTTCTTTTGATTTTCTTCAGTTTGAGTATCTGTTACAATACCTACTCTTGATTCTTTTAATCTCATTTTATCACTAAAGTTTTCTAGTTCAATTTTTGTTACTTTTACTTTAGTTTCTTCAATACTACTATCTTTTTCTGACAATAATTTTAAGAATTCTTTCAATGCTTCACTTTTTTCTTTTGTTAATGAATCTTCACTTATAATTTTTCTTGCTTTTTCTGTCCAATTTTTTGTGTGGTATATTCTTCTTACATTTCCATCTGGATTATGTTTTATATAATCCATTATCTCTATCTTACTTAATGAACTCATATTAATAAAGTTTAAAATGTCCATAACATATATAGCTTTATAGTAAGCTGGTTCATTATTTTTCTTATCATCAAAAAATTGTTCAAACAACACGGTACCATTTGGATATATATATCCAATATATCCGTCCATTTCATTTATTCCTTTTATTGTTACTATATAATTACTTGAATCAAAGAATTCCCATTTTTTTATTAAATTTTTTATTTTATCTTCTTCTTGTCTTAAAAGATTTTTTAGATTTTCTTCTCTTCTTTGATGTCTTCTTTGCATAGATAAATCATCTATTCTTCTTCGTATTTTTTCTCTTTCTTCATCAATTGTTCCAGCTCTTAATATTTCCCAATCAGATGCAGCTACTTCAAGGCTTGCTTTCTTTTTATCTCTTTCTGCTCTTTCATTAAATAAAGTCTCATATTCTGCAAATCCTTTTCCTAAACAATCAGAGTTTTTATCTAACATTCTTTTATTTGCCATTTTTTCTTTGTAGAACTCTTCAAAAATCCCTATAAAATCTTCTAATGTATACTCATGATATTTTTTATCAATGTCTTTATATATTTTTATTTTTATATTCTTGTGTTTTTCAAATTCTTCTTTATTTTCTTTTAAATATTTATAAAACCAGTATGCATATATTCCTTGTAAATTAAATATACTATCTAGTTCATCTTTTTCTTCTTCTTTTTCGCTTTTAAATGCCGATTCCATACTCTTAAAAGCCATTAGTAAACCTAATTTTAATGGATCAATCATATTTTTTGTTTCTTCACTATATTCAATTGGACACATATCTATAATATTTCTTATTGTTGAACATAAAAATGTTATTTCATCATTAAATGACTGTCTTACTTTTTCAAAAGTTCTCATTTTTGCTTGTTCTATTTTAAATCCTGCTTTTTGATATTGTTTTACCATCATGTCAATTGTTTCAGAATCCTTAATTAAATTACTAAATTCATCTAGATTTTTACAACTATTAATTTCTCTTCTTTTTGCTCTAATAATATCTCTTGTTTTATCAGCAAGTTCACGATTACACTTCTTTACATACTCTGGGTCATCCATTTTGATTGTTTCCCAGTTCTCAACTAATTCATTTAGTTCATTCATTCTATTCAAGCATCTTGCTTCATTTAAATATATATAGCAAAGTCCTAAAGAATCTACGCATAATATTCTATCTATACTTTCTTTTTTCCAACTTATTGCAGGCATGTATAAGAAGAATTTATATAAAATTTCATCATATTTTTTTTCGTGAATACCTATTTTCTTTGATAATACATTTGCTAAAAAATTATCTTTTTCGTTAATAAATCTGTCTCTAGATATTCCTCTTTTTGCTGTACTATATAATTCATCATCATAAAAGTAATACCTTACAAGTAAACTATTTTCTAAGTTTAGTATTTCATCTACTGTCATAAACATCCCCCTTTAAAACTTGCTATATTGTATCATATCGTACCTAAAAAGTCAATTTTTGCAATAGAAAAACATTTATGTTAAAATATACCCACAAGGAAGTGTTTCCATGAATATAAATAAAATTAATAATCAAATTTTGGATATAAAGAAAAAAATAAGTTATAAAGAAGAATTAATCGATAATTTTCAAAGTGATGAATCAAAAAAGGATATAACTAAATCACTTAAAGAAGACTTATTAAATTTAAGAAGAAAGTTAAATATACTTGAAGAGCAAAAAATAAATGGAAAATTTATACCGAAAAAACCCGAACTAGGTGATCACAAATATAAAAATAGTGGATTAAAAAATGCGTTTGACATTTTAAGAGTAATGTACTTTGAACAATTTGGTATAGATCCAAGTATAAATTTTATAAACGAGGGTCCTATATTTGGAGATGATACTTTACCTATTTTAGGATATTTCTCACAAGTAAGGGGTGAAATTCCTTTTAAATTAATTCTTGAAGATGACTACATTAATTATGAAGCAAATAAAAATTATAATGTTGGAATAATGTTTAAAACGGAGAACTTAAGAAAACAAAATAAGGCTGAATACTTAAACTTTATAAAAGAATTAATTAAAAGATATACAGGTAAAGATGTTAACTTTATATATAGTGATGGTTATTTTAATAACTTATCAATAATATATTTAAGTGATATTTTTTTTAAGAATCATACATATTATGAGTTTTTCTCATTGTTATTTGATAATTTAGAAAGAAATATTATATATGTTGGTGATGATATTAAACAAAAAGGTACAATTGAAGAAATAAAATATGTTGATTCAAAAATTATAATTCCAAGTTTGAAAAGAATTACAGAAGATATAGGACTATCTGAAGATAATATTCAAATGGAAAATGATAAAGTAAAAAAATATTTCATATAAAAATGTCACATTATATTTTGTGACATTTTTTATATTCTACTTTTAAATATTTATTTTTTTTCTAATAATTCTTTAAATCCATCTATTAAATGATTTACATATGCACAACTCATAAAGCATACTATTGATCCTTTTTCTTTTTCTAATTTATTAACTGTCTCTTCTGAAATAATTTCTCCTCCATCAATTCTATCTAATATAAGATTAGAAGTTACTCCAGGATAATCACTTTGCTTTTCGCGATTACTATCTATTTCTGTTAAATATACTTTATCGGCGATTGTTAATGCATTAACAAAATCATCTGTAAAATCTTTTGTTCTTGAGTATGTATTAGGTTTAAATATTACTACTACTCTTTTATCTTTATATTTTCTTCTTACTGCTTTTAATGTTTCTCTTATTTCTGTAGGATGATGTGCATAATCATCAATTATGACTGTATCACCTATTTTTTCTTCTGCAAAACGTCTTTTAGCATTTTTAAATGTTTTTAAGCTTTCTTTTATTTGGTCTTTTTCTACTCCATACTTTTTACACATTAAAATTGCAGCTGTACTGTTTAAAATCATATGTTCTCCAAAAATTGGAAGCAAGAATCTATCATATTTTTCTTCTCCAATATATATATCAAATTCTTCTCCTTCTTCTGTTGTGTTAACATTCTTAATAACTACATCATTACTCTCATTAAATCCATAAAATAATAGTTTTTTATCTGTTTTAATTTTTCTACAATTCTTATTATCTCCACATAAAATTACTTCATCTTTTGTATGATTTACAAACTCAGTAAATGTTTCAATTATATCATCTAAATCTTTATAACACTCCATATGTTCTTCTTCCATATTTGTAATTATAGAGTTAGTTGGTCTGTATGTTAAGAAATGTTTATTAAATTCATCTGATTCTATTACAAATATTTCATTTTTCTTGTCTACATATCCATCTCCTGCACCTACAAAGTAATTGCAACCTAATGAATCTTCTAATATATGTCTTATCATTGAAGAAGTAGATGTTTTTCCATGTGTTCCAGCAACTGAAATTGTATTAAACATTTCAGTTATTTCTCCAACTATTTCATTATACTTTTTTACTTTTAATCCCAATTCATTAACTCTTTTTAATTCCTTATGATCAGGTTTAAAAGCTACAGAGTATGTTACAATTGTATCTTTATCTATATCATGTTCATTGTCATAGAATATCTTTATATTTCTTTCTTCTAAGCCTTTTTGTGTAAATTTATATTCTCTAGCATCATCATATCCACTTACTTCATTCCCTAAGTCAAAAAGTATTTGGGCAAGTGTTGACATCCCAGTTCCTTTAATTCCTATACAATAATATTTCACTTTATTCACCTCTATTTATATTATAATGTATGACTATTTAAAAGTAAATAAAACAAAGACATCATATTAATGTCCTTGTTAAATTATCATTCTCATTATAACTATCTATTATATATTCATTATCAATTAATGAATCTACTTTAGGTCTATCTATTAACTCTGAAAATTTTGCTAATTTTCTATTATATCTTGGTATATATGGATTTGGAGTTAATCTTGAATCAAACATTGATAAAAGAGTTATTGATAAATGATTAAGCGCATAAATCATAGCTTTTTCATCTAGTTTTCCACCCGCATGTAAATACTTTGCAATAAAAGGTGGATATAAATCCATACTTAAATCATCTACCATCATATTATCTATATCTATTATTTTAAAAATTATTTCATCATCTTCTTTACGATATAAAACATTAGAATAGTTTAAGTCAAAACATTTTACATCATTATTATTTAGTTTTATTAAGGTTTCTCTAAGTTTTTTTAGTAATATTACAGTATCTCTATATTTTAAATATTTATCTAATTTTTCTCCATCAAAGTATTCCATCTGATACCCTGTATATGTATCATCTATAGTTACTAATTCTTCTGGTTTAACAATATATGCAAATATACCTTTTTTCTCACTGAGACTTTCGAGTTTTCTTACTTTATTTTCTACAATATCTCTTTTTGTATTATTTTTTTCTATATCTTTTTTACTTAACCATGCTTTGTATAATGAATCTCTATTTTTTACCTTATAAATAGTTGACTCATCACCATAATCAAATTCACTATCTTCTAATTCTATTTCACTTAGTTCAACCTTATTCACTTTTATTCCCCCTTAATTGAATAAATACATCCACAATAATTTTGTCTATAAAGTCCATATTCATTTGATAGTTCTATACTTCTTTTATATCCATTTTTCTTTTTAAAGTCAGAATATAGATATTTACTTTTATATTTTTTATCTAATTCTTCACCTATTTTATTAATCCAATCTGCTTTTTTATATGGACTTAGTGTTAAAGTTGTTGCAAAATAATCATAATTATTATCACTTGCATATTTAGCTGATTCTTCTAATCTTAAATTATAACATTTGTAACAGCGTGCTCCTCTTTCTGGTTCATTTTCAAGTCCTTTTGCTATCTCAAAGAACTCATCTGGATTATATCTTCCACCTATTACTTCTACTTCATTTTCTGTTTTAAATTTTTTTATAAATTTCTTTACTTCTTCTAAACGTTTTTTATATTCTTCTTTATCAGTGATATTTGGATTATAATAAAAAATTGTTATCTTGAAATATTTTGATAATCTTTCAATACAGCTTGATGAGCATGGTGCACAACAAGCGTGAAGTAATAATGTTGGCAAACTTTCACTTATTTTATTTATTTCTTCTTCCATTTTAATATCATAATTCATAAAATCACCTATAAATGTATTAATTCTTGCATATTATATCATTTATTTAAAAAAAACGCAATTAAAAAGACTCATTAAGAGTCTTCACATCCACTACTTATATAATCAGAGCACTTTAAACAGATTTTATATTGTAAATCCAGATTTTTTGTATTGCTTTCAATTAGGTCGCCGTTTGTGTCATAGTATTTTTTAATATCGGTTTGAGTGCCATTCTCTATATCACTTAAGTTTTTTACTATAACATATGTTTTACTATCACAATTTAAATTTTTTGAAACTGGATCATTCAATGTTTCTAGATATTGATTATTTATTAGTGTTTGAGCATCTATTGTATAATCCGAATTTACTTCAGGTATATCTCCTTGATTATCTAATAAATAATTTTCCGCTGCGGCTTTTAAATTTTTTTCATGTGTTTGATACACACTATTTCTTGCTCTTATCTGATATTTAGTTATAGCTGCTACTGCTATACCCATTAATATTGATAATATTGAAACTGCACCTAATAATTCAATTAATGAAAAACCTTTTCTATTCATTACATATCACCCTTATACTAATTTTACCACTATTTATACTTCTTTTAAATACTCATATAATTTTTTTGCAACATCAGTTGACACTATTGTAGACAATTCTTCAATACTAGCTTCTTTTAACTTCTTTAATGAACCAAACTCTTTTAATAATTTCTTTCTTCTTTTTTCACCAATACCAGGTACCATATCTAGTATACTTACTAGTGCACCTTTTGATTTAATATCTCTATGATATGTAATTGCAAATCTATGTACTTCTTCTTGTATCTTAGATAAATACAAAAATAAATTACTATCATTTGGTATTTCTATTAACTTACTATTTTCATCTAATAAATGATTTGTTCTATGATGACTATCTTTTACTAATCCTACTACTCTTATATTTAAGTTTAATGAATCAATTATTTCTTTGCATACTTTTATTTGATCTTCTCCACCATCCATTACTATTAAATCAGGTTTTACTAAATCTTCCATTAAAACTCTATAATATCTTCTATATATTACTTCTCTCATTGCATTAATATCATCTTTTACATTTACATCTATTTTATATTTTCTATATTCATTTTTATTTGGAAGAAAGTTATCAAATACCACCATTCCTCCTACATAGTATGTACCAAAAAGGTGTGAATTATCAAAAGATTCTATTCTCTCAATTTTATCCATATTTAATAGCATTGATAACTCTTTTAATGCTTCTAGTCTTTTCTTTTCATCTTTTTCTATTGTTTCTTCTTCTGTTTCTAAATTTTCTCTAGCATTTTCACCTGCTAGATCAAATAAACTTTTTATTTTTCCTCTATATGTATTTTGTACCTTAATATTTAGATATTTGCTTAATAATTCTGTATCTATTCCAATAGGAACATATAATTCTTTTGGAAGAATACCAATTTTTTCATAAAATTTTATAATATATTCTAATAATTCCTCTTCTGGATTATCAAGTGTTTTAATTATCTCTTTTTCTCTTCCATATAAAAGACCATTTCTTATAAAGAATACTTGTACTGATAGATAGTTATTATCAGTAAAGTAGTTTACTATATCAAAGTTAGCTTCTTTTCCCAAATCAATTTTCTGTTTTTTCAACGTTATATTTATATCTTCAAGCATATCTCGTAATTCTAATGCTCTTTCATAATTCATCGATAAACTTGCTTTTTCCATTTCTTTTTTTATTCTTTTTTCTATTTCTGTAGAATCTCCATTTAAAAATGAGATAATCTCTTTATTCATAGTATCTATTGTTTCTTTATCTATATCAAGTTTACAATATCCTAAACATTCATTTATGTGATAATAAAGACATAAATCTTTCTTTAATGTGTCACATTTTCTAAGAGGATAAATTCTATTAATAATATTTACAGTTTTCCTTGCTGCTGTTACGTTTGGAAATGGACCATATAAGTGGTTTTTATTTTTCTTTCTTTTTACATTTCTTACTACTTTTAATCTTGGATATTTTTCATTAGTTAATTCAATATAAGGATAACTTTTATCATCTTTAAGTAAGATATTATATTTAGGATTGTATTTTTTTATTAATGTAATTTCTAATATTAAAGATTCTAATTCTGAAGATGTAACTATGTATTCAAAATCATCTATATTTTCAACTAATGATAAAGTTTTTCCAGTATGAGTTCCTGTAAAATAACTTTTTAACCTGTTTTTTAAATTTTTAGCTTTACCTACATAAATAATAATTCCATCTTTATCTCTCATTTGATAACTACCTGGTTTATTAGGAACTAAAGCTAGTTTATCTTTAAAGTTTTTCATAATTATCCCTCAAATCAATTATATCAGATAAACAAAAAAAAGAGAACAAAGTTCTCTTCTTAAGCAAATATATCGTCATTTATTTCAAATGTTATTGTTGGTTCTTCTTCTGGTTCTTCTAATTTTAAATTACCTTCTATATTAGATAGAGTTTTATTTAAATTTTCTTTAAATTTAATTTCTTCTGAATCTATATATCCTTTAAAGAATACTTGTTCTATTTGATTATCGTCAAATAAGCATATTTCATTTGAATTTATAATTCCTTCAGGATATAGGCAACCTGTATAATCATACATTTTTTCTTGTTCATTATTATCTACTGAGCAAAAGCCTGTAACCATTATTCTTTTTGTTCCACCTTTTAATAGTACTACAGAGCCAACTGGTAAAAATTCTTTTTCCATTTTTTCCTCCTAATTATCTCCTAGTAAATCAAATGCTTCTTCTGGTTCAGAATCATTATTATCTAAACTCCACATTTCATCACTATTATTATCTTCATTTATCATTGCTGAATAACTTGGGGATGTAGTTTGCTCTTCGAACAAATCATCACCACTTACAATATTTTCTTCTGAATTAATTACATTCGGATCATCTTCTGACCAGAATCTATTTCCATTTGAGAAACTATCTTCATTTTCATCATTGAAAGAACTGTTTTCTTTATGATCTTTATATGCCTTAATTCCAACTCCTCCTGCTACTGCAGCCCCTAGACCGATTGCAAGTGGTACTGGATTAAATCCACTCTTTTCAGATGAAGTTGATTTATTTGAACTTGATGATTTAGGTAATGTTGTATTCTTACCATTTCCTGTAGAAGATTTTCTGTTTCTGAATAAATCTTTTGTCTCTCCAACAACCGAAGTAGAACTTTCTTCTGATTTTGGTATATCTTCTGTTGTAATATTAGGTTTAGCACTTTCAATTCCTTTTGATACTGGTGTGTTATTTGAAGTACCTGTATTTGGTGCAGAAACTGTTTCAGAACCTTTTCCGTTTCCGTTATTATTTGAATCTGATGGAACTGCGATATCATTTCCAGTATCAGATTGTTCTTGCTTTTTCTTTTCTTCCTCTTCTTGACGTT
>DLOU01000027.1:0-13546 GCA_002477275.1 Caryophanales bacterium UBA7476 | reverse complement strand
TTCCTCTTCTTGACGTTTTCTTTCTTCTTCCTCTTCTTGACGTCTTTTTTCTTCTTCCTTACTATTATCGTTGTTATTATTATTGTTATTGTTATTATTATTGTTATTATTTGAACCTGGAGAACTTGTTCCGTTGCTTGATTCGTGAGAATTTGTATCTCCTCTTCCATCATCTTTTACAACAGGGCTTGATGCTCCATCATCTGTTTTCTTAGAACCTGTATCATCATCTTTTTTACCACCTGATGGTCTTGATGAACCATTTCCATAAGAACTTGATGAGTTTCCTGATGTCGGTTTTGAAGATCCAGAAGGTGATGTCGTTGAACTTGATGAGTTTCCTGATGATGGTTTTGATGGATATGATGAATCACTACTTCCAGATGAATTTCCATAACCGGAACTATATCCACCAATATAAAGAGAATCATCAAAGTATTCTACTCCTGTAGATGATGCTTTCTCTAGATCGTCAGCTGCTTTGTTTATATTTTCCCATAATTTATATATATCGCTATTATGATTTTCACATACTTGCACATATCTTGATTTGTAACTTGAGTACTTACTTGCAAAAGTGCCTGATAAGTTAGCAAAATCATCATATCTAACTGATAACTGATATAAATCTTTTAATACATCACATAGTTCTGACACATAGTCTTTTATATTTCCGTATTCACAATGGTCATGATACATATTGCTACCATATGATCTAATTTCATTTATATCATAACCTTTTTTATCTTTTGACACACTGACACCTCCTTATAATAAGCCCTTTATTTTTTTGATATCTCTAGTTAATCTAGCCATTTTATCTTTATCTTCTTGAGTATATGGTGTTGCCGAATTACCACCTGTCGGTGTTCTACTATAAATAACTCTACTATATTCTGTTTCAGCATAATCTTTCTTTTGTTTTAAAATTTCTTCTGCTTTTTCTTTTGCTTGATAGTAATAATTGGTGTATAAGCCTTCATTTCCATCGGCTGTAGCAAGCGGTTCAATTTCGTCATATAAAATATTATATAATTCCGAAAATTTCGTACTAGGAGTTGATCCTCCTGGTACATAATATCCGTCTGAATAATAATCAGAATCACAATATGAATACATTATACTTAAGTACTGAAATATATGATATTGTAAATCAGAAGCATTTGCGGTTACTGTTTTTACTGCATCTGCATCTGGTATTTTAAATGAAGGAATTCCCTCCATTACTATTGTTTTTTCTAGTGACATTTTTTCAACTCCTTTTGATTGTAGTATGCTATAAATATAAGGCTCCCTATACTTATAGCATACTACAAAATAGTATGCTATTGTTTTTATTATTGTAAATCTTGTTTAGATTCTGCATCTTGTAATGCAGTAGTAGAAGCACTTTGAGCAGCTTCCATATTTTCACTATGTTTAGTGATATTTTCTTCATTATTTTGAATTAATGTAATGAATTCTTCATAATGTTTCTTTAGACTTTCATAAGCGTTTAATGCAGCTTGTGAAATATCTTGGTTTGCACTAACTCCAGTTGTTTGAATATTTTCTTGAAGTTGTGATGAAACCTTATCGCAATCTGTAAAAACATTATTGATTGCATCTCTTGAAGTTTTAATGCGGCTCATTACATCAGCACTTTGATCATAACTAAAAACTGTTGCCATTTTCTTCTCTCCTCCCTCTATTTAAATGCACTCATGCTTTCGTCGATTGCACTATTTAATGTATTATTTGTTTTTTCAACTGCAATTCCTAGGTCTCTGATTGCTTGACCCATTCCATCAATAATTGCATATTTTTCTTCAAATAATCTGAAGAATTCTTCTCCTGCAGCATCTGTCCAATATGGTTTTAAACCTTCAACTGCTTCTTTAATTTTAGCTAATTCTGTATCATATGTGTCTGCGTTTGCTGCTAAGCTTTTAGCATTTGCTGCTAATCCTTGACTATCGACAATAATCTTTCCCATTGTTTCACCTCCGTATTGTCTTAGATATCTCTTAAGAATATATTCAAGTTGAACCCTCCTATATTCTTACAATATTAGTTTATCATTTTCAAAAATTGATGTAAAGTTTTTTTTCCTTTTTTATAATAAATTTACACTTACTTTGATATCTTATTCACTTCTTTTATAAATTTATTCATTCCTTTATTAAATACTTTTTCTATTATATTTGATATATATATTCCTAACCTATTATATAAATTTTTGTAATTCTTTTCTTCTTCCATATATTCTTCCAAATCTAGTTCTTTTTTTTCTTTTACATCTTGTTCAAATCTTTCTATTGCATCCTTTGTTAGAATGTTTTTCTTTAAATTTTTATTCTCTGTATATCCAACTCCTTCTGATATGTATACTACTAAAAAGAATATAATCGTTGTAATCATTATTAAGCTAGCTATATTTTTGATTTTCATTTTCAATTATCACCTCAGATATTATTTCACTAACAGCAAGAGTTGTTCTCATTACTTCATCAACATTGTTTTCCATGCCTCCTATTTCTATTAAAATTGCATATGGTGAAAAATCTTGATTATATACTCCATTAACTCCTGGTCCTTCTTTTTTAAATATTCCCTTGCTTAACCCTTGATATTTTTCGTTTATTTTGTTATTTATTTTTTCAGTAAAATCAAGGTTTTTTTGGTAGTTTTCATTTTCTAATCCTACGATAAATATTATTTTTGCATAATCTTCTCCATTTATATTTATTGTTGTTTTATCTTTTGTTAGTGAGTCTCTATGAACGTCTATAAAATATTTAAGTGATTCATTTTCTTTTTTAGCTTCTTCCATTAGTATCCGACTTGCCTTATAGCAATAGTTGTAATTCCAACCATTAAGTCTTCTTATATCTGTTATACTTTTTTCTTCTACTTTTGTATAAAGTCCTTTTTTTTCAAAAATATCCTTCATTATATAATTATTTATCCCAACAGTTGGATTAACTTCATATTCGGCAAGTGTTGTTTTACTATATTCTTCAGTTTCATGTGAATTATATATATATACTATTTGTTTTTCTTTGTTAATATTTACCTCTTTTATTTCTTTTTTATTATCCTTATAAGTTAACTTCATATTTAATAATCTATCTGGCATAAAAAAATCGTTAATATTTTTACTTATTTTTTTATTTACTATATCTTCTTCTGTGTAATCATTTAAAAGATAATAAACTAATTCTTCATTAGAAATTTTAATATTAATTTTTGTTAGGTGTTTAAACATAATATATATAGATAAAATAAAAACAAAGAATAATAGTAAGAATCTAATTTTTATTCTTTTTTTTCTATTATTCTTTAATTTCATCTTTTTCATATTAATCACCTATTTTTATTATAGGCGGTTTACTTGTTTAATTATGTCGTATTAGATAAGCATTTTTATAAAGATACTATATAATAATAGCGATAGTGGTTTTCCTAACATTATTATAATCATAAACTTTTTTATATTCATTTTACTTAGTCCAGCAATATAACATAACAAATCATCAGGAAAGAATGGCAATAGTATTGTTATAAAAAATATTTTATCAAACTTATCGTTATTTAGATATTTCATATATTTTTTTATTGTTTCTTTTTTAAATAAAATATTTACTACTTTTATTCCATATTTTTTAGAAAGCACAAAACATACTGTTGAGCCTGAAACAACTCCAATATAATTAAGTATAAAGCCTTTTATACTTCCAAAAAGAAGTACTCCAGCTAAATTACTTATTCCTCCTGGAATTATTGGTAATATAACTTGTGTTAGTTGTATAATTAGAAAAATTATTGGTCCATAAATTCCATATCTTTTTACTACTTCAACTATTTGTTCTGGACTTTGAAATAAATTTTTTCTAAACATAATGGCTACAACTATTACTAATAATAGGATTAACAAGTATGATATAATCTTTAATACTTTCTTTATATTTTTTTCTTTCATTTTTTACCTCTAAACAAATAGATTATATCACACTTTAGATATTATATTTTCTATTTAGTGATTTATTTAATCCTTTTCCTATAAGTAAAGCCATTTTATCAACTAAGAAGTCTATTTCCTTTGGCGTTACCATAAAATTATAATCTATTGGATTTAATACTTCTATAACTAGTTTCATTAATTCTTCATCTGTTAGTGTTCCAACTATTCCAAGAAGGTATTCTTTATCTTCTTTTGAAAGTTCCTTTTCATAATCTTTGTAATCTATCTTATACTTTAGCTTATCTTTTTTGTTATTTATATTATTTTTATCATAACTAAATTTTTTTAACATATATTTTATCGTGTTTGTAACTATTACACTACTATCAATTATTGTTGGAATACCTATTACTAAAACTTTTTTGTTAATTGTCTCTTCTGAAATTGATAATCTTGAGTTATTTACTCCACTACCTGGAGTTATTCCACTATTAGTTATTTGAATTGTTTTATTAAGCCTTTCTATTGAAGAAGTTGCTAATGCATCTATTACTATTATAAAATCTGGTTTTGTTGTATTTACAACTGAGGTTATCATATCTTTTGTTTCTATTCCTGTTATTCCTGTTACTCCGGGGCATAAAATAGATACGTTTCTATAGCCTTCTTCTACATCACCTAAAAGAAAAAGATGTCTTGTTACTAAAATGTTATCTAATACTTTTGGTCCTAAAGAATCTGGCGTTGAATTAATATTACCTAGTCCAATAATTAATACTTTGTCTCCTTCTTTTATATTATTGAGCCACATCATATCTTTAAATTCCTCAATAAAAGTATTTAAAACTAAATTAAAATTATCTTTATCTGTTATATCTTTAAATGAAATTGTCTTATATAATCCTTTTTTCTTATTATAACTATTATTATCATCTTTAATATCTATGCTTTCTACATATACATCTTTGCTTATTATTTTTTTATTGTAATACTCATTATTTATATCTTTAAAATCATCAATAATTAAGTCTGTTCTTAAGGAAAAATTTGAAAGATTTATCTCATGCATGTTATCACCTATTAATACTTTTAACAAAAATAACAAAATTATTTGCTTTTTTTTACTTTTTTTGGTAGAATTAAAATGTTTACAAAAGTGAGGTGAAAAAGGTGCCAAATATTAAAAGTGCTAAAAAGCGCGTACGTAGTAATGCTAAAAAGGAAGTAGTAAACAATACAATTACTTCAAGTATGAGAACTGCTATTAAGAATTTTGAAAAAAGTGTTAAAGCAGGAGACAAAGAATTAGCAAGTAATAATTTAAATATTGCTATTCAAAGAATTGATAAAGCAAAATCAAGCGGACTAGTTCATGAAAATAAAGCAGCTCGCTTAAAATCTAGATTAACTAAATCTAAAAACACAATGGAGTAAAATTTGTTTACTCTTTTTTTGTAAAGTTTTTAAATATTAATTAAAATTTGTAGTATCAAATTTCTAAAAGGACTATAATTATTGTAGGAGGAAGTATGAAAAAATTAGTAAAGTTAGGTATTTTCTTTATTATTATAGGTCTTATTTTTGCTTTTCAAGATAAATTTATTGATGGTTATAATATTTTGTTGATAAAATATGACAAAAAAGATACTTTATCAAAAAACGATTATTATAGAAATAGTGATTTTTTATTTGTTCAGAACACTAATGATTTTCTTCCTAAGAAAAAGCAAGATTTATATAATATATACTATACCGTTATAAATTCTGGTATGGAGGAATTTACATTCTATTGTGATTTTGATTATAAAAATTGTTTAAAGGATTTAAAAGAAATTGCTAATGATCAAAGTATGTTATCAAATATTAATAACTTTGTTCATCCATTTAATTCTTTTAGTCATATAGAAACAGAATATAATAATTATGGTAAGGTTACTATCAAATTAGAACATTCATATACAGATCAGGAAATTAAAGCGATAAAAGAAGAAATGAGTAAAATTACTACTACTCTTGGTATTAATGACAGTATGTCTGATGTTGAAAAAATAAGAAAATATCATGACTATATTATTGATAATACTACATATGATGTTGATAGAAGTGATCATGGAATAATAAGATATAAATCAGATACTGCTTATGGGCCTTTATTTGAAGGATATGCTATATGTGGTGGATATTCAGATTTAATGGGGTTGTTCTTAGATGAAATGAATATTAAAAACTTCAGAGTTTCAAGTAATATACATGTTTGGAATGCTGTTTATATAAATGGAAATTGGTTAAATCTAGATCTTACTTGGGATGATCCTATTACTAATGATGGTTCTAATATTATTGATGATAATTATTTTTTAATTACTACTGAGAAGTTAGAAAGTATTGAAAAGAAACAACATACATTTAATCAAGAAGTATATAAAGAGCTTGCTGTATAGCAAGCTCTTTTTTATTTTTGTTTTATTCCTATTTTTTCACCAATATTAACAATTGTTTCTATTTTCTTTTTACTATTTTTTAATATATCATCATCTATTTTTACATTATTTACTATCAATACTATTGTACTACCTCCAGGAAGAAAATATCCTTTTTCTTCTCCTCTTTTAAATGTATCTAAATCATAGTTTACTATTTTTCCTATTAGAAGTGCTCCCACTTCCATATATATTATTTCACCAAAATTATGTGTATTCATAATTGTATATTCTCTATGATTATCTTTATATATTTTATATTTTGAAGATGGGTAACTTACTGTATGATATTTTCCTTTTATAGTATTTTTTTTAATTTTTTCTCCGTTATCTATATAACAAAATCTATGATAATCATCAACTGATAACCTAAATACAAGCATATATCCATTTTCATATTTTTCTAAATGTTCATGATCAAATAATTCATCAATAGTATATTTTATTCCTTTTATATTAACGTTTAAATTATTATCTATTTTATATGCTATTAATTTTGAATCACATGGACTAATCAAATGATTATTATTTTTGTCTATATTAATTTTATTTAGATTTCTAATAAAAAAGTCATTAAATGAATTATATTTTTCTTTTTTAAATCTAGTCATGTCAATATTATTTGCTTTAATAAATTTTTTTATCATAATCTTACTAACTTTTGTTTTAGTAAATAATCCATATATATCTGAAACAATTTTAGATGTTGCGATGCTTAATAAAAACTTATTTCTGTATAATTTTATTAGGGCATTGTTTCCATATTGTTCAGTTTCAACGTATGATTTTGTTTTTCTATTATATAATTTTGTCATAGTAAAAATAAATATAAAATTATAGCAACTATTCCCATAACAAGGAATAATATTGACATTTTAAGACCAGGCTTTGCAACTTTTATATTAGTAACAAATAGTATTCCTACTAGAAGAATTATTAAAGAATAAACTAGATTAAATATATTTTCTTTTAATACAAATGATAATAAATAAAAAACCGGAAATATTATAGCTGCTGATGTTACTGGAAGTCCTTCATAATACTTTGCTTTTTTATTTGGATTTGCTGTTTTGATGTTAAAATTTGCAAGGCGAGCTATTGCAAACATTGCATATACACAGTAAATTATAATATTATATATTTCTGTTAAACCCATACCAATAAAAATTAATATAGGTAGTGCTGCAAAATTAAATACATCGTTTAATGAGTCAAGTTGTATTCCAAATTCTTTTTCTTCCTCTGTCCTTTTACATTTTCTAGCTATTGTTCCATCAAACATATCACAAATTCCTGAAAGTATTAAACATGCAAAAGCTGCTTTAATATTATTTGTTATAACAGCAAAATAAATTCCAAATACTCCAAAGAATAGTCCAATGTAACTTAGTATAACTGATTTATTCCATTTACCTATTATCATACTTATACACTCCTTATACTCTATATACCTTATAAGTATATCATTTATTTAATTTGATGTAAAATAAAAAAAAGAGATTAAAAATTATTTTAATCTATCTAATGTTATTGGACCAAAATAACCATTTTTTAAATCCCTTATTATTATATCTGAAACTCTTGAATAATCCACTCTTCCTCCTTTTGAAAGAGCTCCTCTTCTTCTTGCAATAGTTTCATATGCTTCTATAAAATCTTCATCTAATTCTTCAAGTCCATATCTATCTTTTAACTTATCTGGATATAGCTTATAAATTTTTTTTAATATAAAGCAAGCAATACTATCTAGATTAAGTATTTCTTCTTTTATAGATGAAAGAGCTGCTAGCGTATGAGCTATTTCTTGATTATCCATTTTTTGCCATAAAATTCCTGGTGAATCAAGAAGTTCAATATCTTTATTTACTCTTATCCAACTAAGATTTTTAGTTACTCCTGGTGTATTTCCTACTCCAGCTGATTTTCTTCCAACAAGTCTATTTATAAGAGTGCTTTTTCCAGCATTTGGTACTCCTACAATCAGTACACGTGCTGATCTTTCTTTCATTCCTTTATTTAATCTAGAATTATTTATATCTGACATTATTTCATTTGTTGTTTTTAATAAAGTTTGAATGTTTGTTCCTTTTATTAGATCAACTGGAACTACTTTATACCCTTCAGATTCATATTTTTTTAGTATTTTATTAGTCTCTTCAGTATCACATAAATCCATTTTAGTAACAACAAGTATTTTAGGCTTATCTTTAATTAAATTATCTATATCTATTATTTTAGATGAAATCGGCATTCTAGCATCTATTACTTCATAAACTATATCAATTAAATTTAGCTTTTCACCAATTTCTCTTTTTGTTTTCGCCATATGACCTGGAAACCAGTTGATATTGGTTTTAGCAACACTTTGATTTTCGTTTGTATTACTCATAGAAATCACTCCCTTTTTTGTAAGTAACTTTACTAATCAATTATACCATAATTTCTATGATTTGAGATACCTCAATGCATCTTCATATAAATTTTTATATTTAAAAATAACTTCTATATCTCCACATTCATGTATTAGAATTCTATCAATTAATTCTATAATTATATTTCTATCTATATAATCTATCTTTCCTATCTTTTTGATTTTATTGATTCGATCAATATTTTCTTGATTTGATTTACTACTATTTAATTCTTCTTTTTCCAGCAAAATTTTATTTAATTGAAACATATATTTATCTTTAAATAATTCATAATCACCCTTAGATATATAATCATTCTTATAATCATCTTTTACCTCATTAATTAGCTTTCTATATTTTTGTTCTTCTTTATCTAATTCAATTAATTTAAATTCTTTATTCTCTTTTTCGTATTCCATATATGACATAGATATATTATTATTTATCTTTTCAGATAGATTTGTTATTACTTCGATATACTTATTAATAATTTCTAACAATGTATTATCCAAATCATTTTCAGTAATGTAATGTTTATGACATTCTTTATTTTTTATATATGTACTACAATAAAAGAATATACTATTGCTGTTTGGTCGACTGAATTTTTTCATAGTAGAATTACAATCAGCACATTTTAAATAACCTGTATATTTATAAAACTTACCGTTAGAACTAACTCTTGAATTACGATTATAAATAATACTCTGAACTTGTTCAAATATTTCTTCTTCTATAATAGATTTATGATGATCTGGAACAACTATCCATTCATCCTCTGGAACAGTTACAATGTTATGCTTTTTATGGCTTATTCTAGTTGTCTTACCTTGAATTAAATTTCCAATATAAGTTCTATTTCTTAATATATTATCAACTGAATCAACATTCCATTCTTCTAAAACTATTGATGATTTTTTCTTACAAAAACTTTTCATATATTTACTTGGTGTTGGAACATGACTCTTATTTAACTCATTAACTATATCCTGCCTACTAATTCCATTTAAAGCAAGTTTAAATATTTTCTTTACTATTTTTTCGGCTTCTTTATCTATAATAAATTTATGACAATCATAAGGATCTTTTAAATATCCAAACGGAGCAACTACTCCTATAAAGTTTCCATTCTTCTTACTTATTTCAAAAGATGTTCTAACTTTTTTAGATATATCTTTAGCAAAACTTTCATTCATTAGATTTTTAAAATATACTTCCAATGAATTCATAGACTCTGGTCTTAGAAAAGAATCCACATTATCATTAATTGCAATAAATCTAATTTTATATCTTGGTAGTGTATCATCTATAAAATGACCTACACTAATATAATTCCTTCCTAGTCTAGATAAATCTTTTACAATTACACAATTTATTTTTCTATTTCTAATATCGTCCATCATCTCTTGAAATGCAGGTCTATCAAAATCAGTTCCCGTATATCCATCATCTGCATAACATTTATATACAGTTATATCTTTTTTATCAACTAAATAATAATTAATCAAACTTCTTTGGTTTGTAATACTATTTGATTCTAATTTATCATCATCGTCATCAGATGATAGTCTTAAGTAAATACCAACTCTCCATTTTGACATTTCTTAACAGCTCCTTCATTCTCCAAGTATGTTACTAACTCTTTATATTCATTACTATATTTGAAACGAATATCTACATTACCATCAGCAGTTATATAAATAACATCAATTAATTCTTTTATAACTTCTCTAGTTAGTTTTTTTATTTTTTTATTTCTTCTATAATGATTTATCCAGTAATCATTTCTTTTAATCATTTTTATATTATCCCTATATGTTTTAGTTATTAATTCTAACTTTTCTTCAACTAATTTAATGTCTTCTTCGATAAGTTTAGATTGATTTATAAATTCATCTTTATCTATATTATTGAATTTCCAATCTTCATATAATTGAAGTTTTTTATTTTTCAAATTATTTATCTTTATTTCTGCTATTCTAGTATTGTTTTTATATTCACTTTCAACTGTTTCTCTATTATTTTTAAAAAATAGTCTTTTTAAACTTCTATCTAATTCAATTACTAGCTTTACTTGTAATTGTACGGATTCTAAAACAATATCATTTAAATCCTCAGTTTTTATCTTGTGTGAGCTACAAGAAGTTTTGCTTATATATAAATATGTATTACAGAAATAATTTGATAGCTGGCGATTTCCTCTTTTGTCTTCTTGCTTATACATTGCTCTACCACAATCAGCACATTTTAAAACACCATTATATATTGAATATGTTCTTTCTCCAGTATTTGATAATCTTTTAGCATTTACTTTAATTAAGCCTTGTATTTTATCAAAATCAGCTTTTGTTATAATAGGTTCATGTGTTTTTTCAAATCTTACCCAATCCTCTTTTGCTACATTTATTACTTTATGATTTTTAAAACTTTCTCTTTTCGTTTTCAATTGAGTTAAATTACCTATATATATTTCACTTGTTAACATTCTTCCTATTGTAGAAGTTGACCATTTATACTTAATTGTTTCTTCTAATGGATCTAATGATAATTTATACTTTTTTCTTCGCTGTATTTCTTTTCTACATAAAATATTATGATCATTTAGATATTTTGTTATCTTAACTCTGCCATCACCTTTTAATGCCATATTAAATATTAATCTAACAATTTCAACTTCATCTGGATCAACTACAAGATGATGTTTATCATTCTCATCAAATGTATAACCATAAGGAGAAGTACCAGCTACATACTTACCATTGCTAGCCATCGTATAATAAGCAGAAGAAACTTTTTTAGATATGTCTCTGGCATAGCTTTCATTTATTAAATTTTTAATTGGAACCATTAAATCATTTATAGATTCTGGTCTTTTAAACGAATCCACATTATCATTAATAGCTATTATCCTTATATTATATATAGGAAATATCTCTTCAATATATTTACCTACTTCTAGACTATTTCTTCCTAATCTAGATAAATCTTTTACTATAATAGTATTAATTCTTCCATCAGAAATATCTTTCATCATCTCTTGAAATCCTGGTCTATCAAATGTAGTACCAGTATATCCATCGTCAACATAATAATCGACTATTGTCATATTCTTTTCTTTTGATATAAAACTATTAATCATTTCTTTTTGATTTGTAATAGTATTAGATTCTTTATCTTCATTATCATCAAAAGATCTTCTTGTATAAATACCTACTAGCCAATTAGCAACAGTAGAATTTGTACTAAGTTTTTTCTTACCTCTACCAGCCATAGATATTCTCCTTTCACTTTATGAAAATGATAAATAAAAATATAAAAAAGTACTAAGGTGCAAAATTATCTATATAGATTTTTAAGTACATTAGTTATACATTCATCAGCTGTTTTTTCGGTATCTGAAAAACCAATTTTCACTAATTTCCCATTATGTTTAAAAACATAAGGATTTTTAACTGTATTTAAAAAATCAAGTATTCTATCGTTACTTGACTTTCGCTTATTTACTTTAATATCTGTAATTTCATCAACTTCATTGATATCAATTTCAGATAGTGGGATATTTTCATATTTTTCTAATTTTTCTTTTAATTTATCTATCTTCATAGAATCACCTACTCAATAGTTTTATATTCACCATCTATATACATAACTTCTTTAAGATGAATATCAAATCTTCTATAGTCTTTTATTTGCTTTGTTTTAATAAAAAAATCGGTTAGTTCTTTCGTAACCGATTTTTTACTTTCTCCACCTACAATCATTGTTGTAATATGTCCATCATTATCAATTATTGCTCTATATGTTTTCTTCTTCATCTTGTTCTCTCCTTTTTAGTTCCTCTTCCATTTCTTGATCAGCCCAATCAGCTACTTTACAAGAACATATAGTAAATAATCCCATTAGAATTAAAAATATTATTCCTAAAATTTTACCTATCATAAAATATATTCCTTTCTTACAACAATTAACTTTTTCCAAATAAAAAAATCACCGAAGTGATTTTATTTATATACTGCTAAATCTGTAGCAAGTGCAAATTTTATTATTGAGCTTTCTTTTATATGATCGACCATTCTTTCACCACAAGCAAATTCTGTTTCAAAATTGCGCAATTTTACCCCATTGATAAAATAGTCTTTAAAGAATCTTTTTTCGTAATATGAAAAATCTTCAATTATTTCATATATCTCGTTGAGTTTTTGCTTATATTTTCTGTCATATTCATCCCTTTTCTCAACGTAAGATTCAATACCAGATCTATTTGTTGGTGAAGATTGAACTTTAATGTCAAATAGTCTTGAAGCTATTGGTGGAGGTAGAACATTTCGATATTTGTATTTTATCATGTTTAAATCACCGATGTACTCTTCTACCTTTTCCTTAGTCTTTACATAGTCGAACATATCTAGCTCTTTTAAACTCAATAATTTCATATGCATCCCCCATTAAACTAAAAAGAAGAGAAATAATGGCCATTTAATAAAAGCTACTACTTCTCTTCTATTTTAATTCTTAATTCTGGTTTTTGAGGGTCGAAGGACTCTATAGATTTTTGTATCGATGATAGGTTTATCATCTTCATATATACAATAAGTTCCATAAAGACCACTTCCAATCTCTGCAAACCACTACATATAAATTGTTATTTATTATATAGTTTTTTTGGAAAAAGTCAATAACAATTAAAAAAATGATGTAGTAAACTAGATGTG
>DLOU01000063.1:47707-66062 GCA_002477275.1 Caryophanales bacterium UBA7476 | reverse complement strand
GTTTACTTAAATCTTTTGTTCATTTACAGAAACAGATATTTTTGATAATATAAAGTTAGGTGATGAAAATGAAAGTTTTAGTAACTGGAGGAAATGGTTACATTGGTTCACACACATGTGTAGAACTATTAAATAGTGGTTATGAGGTTGTTATTTTAGATAATTTTTCTAATAGTAAAAAAGAAACTCTAGATAAGATTAAACAAATAACTGGAAAAGATTTTAAATTCTATGAAGGAAATATGATTGACAGAAGTATTCTAGATAAAATATTTACTGAAAATGACATTGATGCAGTAATAGATTTTGCAGCATATAAAGCAGTAGGAGAGTCAGTAGCAAAACCAGTTGAATATTATACAAATAACGTATCAACAATTCTTGTACTTCTTGCTGCTATGAAAGAATATAATGTTAAAAAATTAGTATTCTCATCAAGCGCTACAGTATATGGTGATCCAGAAGTTATTCCAATAACAGAAGAATGTAAAACTGGTGGAACAACAAATCCGTATGGTACAAGTAAATTATTTGTTGAACAAATATTAAAAGACTTATATAAATCAGATAATACATTTGATATTGCTATACTTCGTTACTTTAATCCAATTGGAGCACATGAATCAGGATTAATTGGTGAAGAACCAAATGGAGTACCAGCAAATCTTCTTCCATATGTATCTAAAGTTGCAAGTGGAAAACTTGAATGCTTATCAATATTTGGTAATGACTACGATACTAAAGATGGTACTGGAGTAAGAGATTATATCCATGTAGTAGATCTTGCTAAAGGACATATCAAAGCATTAGAAAAATTAGAAAAAGAAAAAGAAGGATTATTTATATATAATCTAGGAACTGGTACTGGATACTCTGTACTTGATATTGTTAATGCATTTGAAAAAGCAAATGGAGTTAAAGTTAACTACAAGATAGTTGATAGAAGACCAGGAGATATTGCAATGTGTTATTCTGATCCTAAAAAAGCAAAAGAAGAATTAGGATTTACTTGTGAAAAAACACTAGAAGATATGTGTAGAGACGCATGGAATTACGAGAAAAATAATAAATAACAAAATACGTAAGCTAAAGCCCTTACGTATTTTTGTTCTTTGAATAATATATAGAGAAAGGAATAATTTTTAAAGGAGAAAAAATATGATACTCTTATATTTTCTCTTTGCTGAACTAATATATTTATTTGTAAAAATTATTTTATACTTTATATCAAGTAGATATGGGAAATTTTCATATGATGGTTTCAGTGCAGCAGGTTTTAATTACAATTCAAAAACTGATGAATTTTTATCTGATGAAAATGCATGGCAAAAGAAATTTGGTTATTGTCACCTTTATGATGTAGCAGCTCCTTTTTTTAGAATAATAATAGATACTGAACCAATAAAGTTTTACTATAATAACAAAAATTGGTTAATTACATTTTGGAAAGGTCAATATGGTATAGTTACAGGAGCAGAAGTAGGAATATATAATACAAATGAAAAAAAAGTAAATAGAAAGACAATGTATTTAGCACCTACTTCAGAAGAACTGATAGATATAAGCTTTATCTTGAATAAGAAAAATGAAGTAATATCAAAAGTACAATCTAAAAGGTGGTGGACTGCATCATTTAAGTTAGGAATGTTTAGTTGGCCAAAAGATCTTACCATGGATATTAGTTTAACATTCCCAAATGGAGAAATGTTAGAAGCGTTTTTAAATGCATTAAGAAAGAAAAGATATAAAGAAAAAGATTATAGAATAAAAGAAAATACAGTAAGTTTTACATACAAAAAACCACATACATTTAAAGTATTTACTAGAATGCTAATAACTGATTTAATAACTCAAAGAAAAAATAAAAAAAATGTCAATCTTTATAATAATTATTTAGAAGATATAATAGATAAAAATAATATAGATGACTCAGTTCTAAAAGAAGATAATGTTGTTTTAATGAATAAAATAGTACCAGAAATTTTAAAGAATAAAAAAAAGAATGATGAGGAAACAGAAATACTATGAATAAAATAAATAAAATTTATTTAAAATCTACAAGAAAAAAAATAGATGACAAATCAAAAATCGTAATTATGAGCGATTGTCATAGAGGTACAGGTGATAATAAAGACAAATTTTTGAAAAATAAGAATATTTATAAAGCGGCACTAAATTATTATTATAAAAATGATTATACTTATATCGAATTAGGTGATGGAGATGAACTATGGAAAAAGAATAACTTAGAAGATATAGTTATAGAGTATTTAGATATATTTAAGATTCTAAAAAAGTTTTATACTAAATCTAGATTAATTATGATATATGGAAATCATGATATTGAAAAAGAAAATCCCAAAGTATTAAAAAAATTTTTATATAAATTTTATGATAAAGAAAAACAAAAAGAAGTAGATCTATTAAACAATTTGACTGTAGAAGAGTCTCTTATTTTAGATTGTAAAGGGTATGAAATATTACTGCTTCATGGGCATCAAGTGGATATAATAAGTGGAACTTTATGGAGATTATCACGTTTTTTAGTAGGTAATGTGTGGAAAAATTTAGAACTGATTGGAATAAATGATCCAACTGGTCCAGCAAAAAACTATAAAAAAATAAAAAAAAGAGAAAAGAAATTAGAAAAATGGAGTAGGGAAAATAATAAAATAATAATAGCGGGGCACACACATAGACCAATATTTCCAAAAAAGGGAGAAAGCATGTATTTTAATGATGGTTCATGTATACATACTGATGGGATAACATGTATAGAAATAGATGGTAGCAATATTACTTTAGTTAAATGGGTATTTGATATAAATAAAAATAATTTAGTTTCAATAGAAAGATTAATTGTAGAAGATAGTGAAGAGATTAAAAATTATTTTAAATAAAATAGACTCGAAAGAGTCTTTTATATTATAAAAAAAAGCATGATATAATAGTTTAAAGGAGGATAAACTATGAAGCTAGAAGAATTAGAAATTAAAAGTGATAATATTGATTTGGATAAATATATTGAGTTTAGAGAAGATGTAAAAAGTAGAATGGAACATCCAGAATGGTTAGGAGATTTTACAAAAGAAGATTTAAAAGAATTACTAAAAAATGGAAGTAAAATTTGGGTGTTCTATATAAATAATGAAGAAGTATGTTCTACAATGGCAATACCAGCTAGAAAAAAAGATATGGATAAATTTGACCTGAATATAGACTTCAAAAAAACAATAGATTATGGACCAACATTTGTAAATGATAAATTTAGAGGAAATAAATTACAACTACAGATGACAAAATTTTTAGATGATTTCTATATAAATAAAGGATATGAATATGCAGTATCAACTATTCATCCAGATAATATATATTCAATAAATAATTTATTAGGAGATGATTTTAAAAAAGTAGGATTTAAAGAATTGAAGAGAGGTCCGAGAAATATTTATAGCAAAAAATTAAAAAAATAATTTAGCACTCAAACTTGACAAGTGCTAAATAGAGTGATACGATTTAATTGTTAGATAACTTCTAACAAATTTTTAGAAAAGAGATGACAAAATTGAAAAAACAATTTAAAGCAGAATCAAAGAAGTTATTAGATATGATGATTAATTCTATCTATACAAACAAAGAAATATTTTTAAGAGAGTTAATTTCAAACGCAAGTGACGCTATTGATAAGTTGTATTATAGATCACTAACAGATAAAAAGGTATCTGTAGATAAAGATGAACTTGAAATTAGAATAAAAATTGATAAAGATAATAGAACATTAACAATATCTGATAATGGTATTGGTATGAGCGAAGAAGAGTTAGAAACAAACTTAGGTACTATCGCTAAAAGTGGTTCAGAGTTATTCAAACAAAATAATGATAAACAAAAAGATATTGATATAATTGGACAATTTGGTGTTGGTTTCTATTCATCATTCATGGTAAGTGATAAAGTAGTTGTTAATAGTAAGAGTATTGATGATAAAAAATCATACACTTGGACATCTGAAGGAGCAAGTGGATATACAATTGAAGAAGGAAATAAAAAAGATAATGGTACTGAAATTACTTTATATTTAAAAGAGTCAGACGATGATAATAGTTATGAAGAATTCTTAGAAGAGTATAACATTGAAAGACTAATTAAAAAATATTCGGATTATATTCATTATCCAATTAAAATGCTAGTAGAAAGAACTGAAACAAAAAATGATAAAGAAGAAAAAATTTCAGAAGATAAAACATTAAACAGCATGATTCCAATTTGGAAAAAGAGTGAAAAAGAAGTAAAAGAAGAAGAGTATAACGATTTCTATACAGATAAATTCTATGATTATGAGAAACCATTAAAAGTAATACGCAGTAGTGTTGAAGGAAGATGTTCTTATACTAGTTTATTATTTATTCCTTCACATGCACCATTTGATTATTATTCAAAAGAATATGAAAAAGGATTACAACTTTATTCAAAAGGTGTACTAATAATGGATAAATGTAGTGATCTATTACCAGATTACTTTAGCTTTGTTAAAGGTTTAGTAGATAGTGAAGATATTTCTTTAAATATCTCAAGAGAAACACTTCAAGAGAATTATCAAATAGAATTAATTGCTAAAAGTTTAGAAACAAAAATTAAAAAGGAACTTGAAAACTTCTTAGAAGAAGATAGAGAAAACTATGAAAAATTCTTTAAAGACTTTGGAATGCAATTAAAGTATGGAGTTTATTCTAGTTATGGTGCTAAGAAGGATGTTTTAGGAGATTTATTACTATTTACTTCTTCGAAAGATAAAAAATATACTACACTAAAAGAATATGTAGAAAGAATGAAAGAAGGACAAGATACTATTTATTATGCATGTGGAGAAAGTATTGATAAAATAGATATGCTTCCACAAGTAGAAACAGTAAAAGAAAAAGAATATGAAATTTTATATTTAACAGACTATATGGATGAATTTGTATTCAAAACAATGATGGAGTATGATGGTAAAAACTTCATGAATGTATCTGATGAAAAATTAGATCTAGACTCTGAAGAAGAAAAAGAAGAATTAAAAAAATCTAATGAAAAAAATAGTAAATTATTTGATGAAATGAAATCAATATTAAATGATAGTGTTTCAAAAGTACAATTTACTCATAGACTAAAAAATCACCCAGTATGTTTAACTTCTAAAGGAGAAGTTTCAACTGAAATGGAAAAAGTATTAAATTCTATGCCAAATAATCAAAATGTTAAGGCAGAAACAATTCTTGAAATAAATGAAAATCATCCAATAAGTAAGAAGTTAGAAAAACTTCATAAAGAAAAAAATAAGGAAGAACTTGAAAAATATACAAAGATTTTATATCAAGAAGCAAGATTAATTGAAGGTCTTCCAGTAGATAATCCTACAGAACTTACAAACTTAATATGTGAAATTATTTCAAAATAAGAAGAGAAATCTTCTTTTTTTTTAACTTCCATTATTTAAAATAAAATGATATAATTAGGGCAGAAGTTTTGAAAGGAGAAAGTATGAAAAAGTTTTTTAATGAATTTAAAGAGTTTATCTCAAAAGGAAATGTAATTGATTTAGCAGTAGGTGTTGTTATTGGTAATGCTTTTGGTAAAATAGTATCAAGTTTAGTTGACAACATTATGATGCCACTTGTTGGATTATTATTAGGTGGAGTTGATTTTTCTGGTTTATCAATTAAATTTCAAGGAGCAAGTATTAAATATGGATTATTCATACAAAATATAGTTGATTTCTTAATAGTTGCATTCTGTATATTCTCAGTTATCAAAGTAATGAATTCATTTGATAAAAAAGTAAAAGATAAACTTAAAAAAGAAGAAGAAAAGAAAGAGGAAGAAAAAGAACCAGAATTAACAAAAGATCAAGAACTTTTAGTTGAAATAAGAGATTTACTTAAAAAACAAGAAAAAGAAACTAAGAAAAAATAATTCTGAGTTTTTTTTAGTAATATATGATATAATATGTTTTAGATAGAGGTGTTATACATGAATGAAGAAATGACAAGATTAATGAGAATGAATCAGAATGCAAATATGAATAGTAATAACAATAATCAAAATAATCAACCATATGATATAAAATCTAAACGTATAAGTATACTTGAAACATATGGAGAAAACTTTAATGAAAAAGAATTCATTACTAACCCTGCAATTGGGAGAGAAAGAGAATTAAAAGAATTAATGTTAACACTATTAACACCTGACAAGTCTGCAATATTATCTGGTCCTCCTGGTGTAGGTAAAACTTCTATTGTAGAAGGTTTAGCATATTTAATACAGAATAATATGGTACCTGACAGAATAAAAGTATATAAGATAATAAAAGTTAATACATCAGCACTTTTAGGTATAGATCCAGTAACAGGAGAATCAAAAATTCAAAACTTAATTGAAGAAATAAAAAATTATGAACACTTAATATTATTTATAGATGAAATTCATACTTTAATGGGACAAAAAGGAGAAGCATTAGACTTTGCAAATATGTTCAAACCTGGACTTGATAGAGGAGATATAAAAGTAATCGGTGCTACTACTACTGAAGAATATGAAAGATTTATCTTAAGAGATAAAGCATTTGTAAGACGTTTTCAAAAAATTATAGTTAATGAACCAACAAGAGAACAAAATATAAAAATATGTGTAGGAACTGTACCAAAAATTGAAAAAAGAACAGGTGCAACACTTATGTATTCTGATTATATAAAAGAAGAAATAATGACTTTTTTAACAGACATGACAAGTGAATTTAAAAGAGTTTATGAAAATGGTTCAAGATATCCAGATGTAACACTTACTTTAATACAAGATTCATTTAGTTATGCAGTGTTTGATAACAGAAGATATGTAAATATACTTGATATAAGAAAGGCAATTGAAAATACAAAGAGTGTTTATCCAGATGTTATATCAAAATCATTGCCATTATTTGATGAAAAATTCAGACCAGAAATAGAAAGAGCAAAGATGAGCAGATAAAAAAGTACAAAAAAGTACTTTTTTTTTACAAATATAGTTTTTTGTGGTAAAATAAGTTCTAAAAAAGAGGTGCGGTATGAATAAAATAATAAAAAAAGTATTGTTAATGCTTGTATTTATTTTGATATTAAATTTATCAAATGTTTCTGCATTGACAAAAGCAGAGTTAAAAAATTTAAATTTAACAAGAATAAAATCATATAGTTTAGAAAGTGGATATAGAAATGTCCAAGGAGGAACAATAACAGATAAATATATTGTCCTAGCAGAAATGTATAGTGATGATGGAAAAACAGCATTAATAGTAATAGATAAAAATACTTTAAAAAAGGTTAAAACAATTACAAAATATCAATTTAATCATGCAAATGACATGACATTCAATAAAAAGACAAATAAAATAATTATAACAGCAGGAGCAGCATATCAAAAAGTATTTATATTAAATAAAGATACATTTGAACTTGAAAAAACAGAAATAACAACAAGAGGGTATTCATCAATTGGATATGATGAAAAGAATGATAAATATATAGATAGAAGAGGACAAAAAGCATATATACTAAATTCTAAATTTAAAGAGGAATCTTCGTTTAGTATTTCATCTGAAGATTTAACTACACAAGGGTTCGAAGTATATAATGGAAAATTATATTATACTTGTTATGAAGCAGGAAGAGTAACTACATATCAAAAGAAATATGCAAATATTTTAAAAGCAAATGAAAATGTGGTTATTGTATATGATATAGAAAGTAAGAAGAAAGAAAAGGTATATTATATTCCTCAAGTAAATAAAGAAGGAGTATATCCAGGAGAAGTTGAAGGAATAGGATTTAATGGAAATAAACCAATTATATGGTCAAATAAAAGTGGATACATAAATTTATTTACCACAATTATAAATGAACAAAAAGTACCTATTGAATTAAAAATAAAAGATTTAGAAGCAAATGATAAAGATATTTTAATGCAAATATATAAAAATAATGTATTAGTAGATAAAGCATACAATGAAAATGGTAAATTTACATTTAATAACATTAAATTTAATAAAGAAGAAACAACAACATATACTTTGAAAATTGAAAACAATAATTATAAGTTAAATAATGATAAAATTAAAATTAAAACTATTTATGATCTATTTACTAACAAATTAGTAGCAGAATACAATAAAGAAATATTAATTACAAAAGAAACTCCAAAACAAGAAGAAAATAAAGATAATAAACAAGAAAAAGATAATAATAAAGAAAACAACGGGGAAACAGAAGAGAAAAAGAAAAAAGAAGAAAGCNNAATAATAATAAAGAAAAAGAAACAGTAGATAGTGATGGAAAAGCTAAAAAAGATGATAACACAAATAAAAATAGTAAAAAGGAAGAAAATTCAGAAATAGAGACTAAACCTAAAGAAATAATTAAGGAGGAAACTCCAAAACAAGAAGAANNCAGATGAAAAAATAGAATTATATGACAATAATGAAAATAGTGGCGAAAATATTGAAGTGCCTGATACAACAACAAGAAGATCATTAAGTATTATTGGCTTATTATTCATGATAGGATCATTTGTTTTAATAAAATCAAAACGAAATAATTAAAGTGTAGAAAGTTCTACACTTTTTCTGTGGAAAAAATATATGTTGTAACATTTTTCAATTTTTTGTATAATTATATCAATGAGAGTAAGTATGAAAGGTTGTAACTTATCTTAAGCGCCAGGACTATTAATAGTTGACGAGGTCTTTAGTTATCGAAAAATTCGGCGGATGCTAAAGCGGATATAAGATTCGATAGATATATTTCAAAAAGTAAAATCAAAATTATAACAAAAAATATATCCTCTTACACATGTTTTTATAGTGGGAGGATTTTTATAATGTGTGGAATTATAGGATATATTGGTAGTAGAAAAACTACCGATGTTTTATTGAATGGATTATATGCTTTAGAATATAGAGGATATGATTCAGCAGGNNGTAGCACTTACTAATAATAAAGAATCAGAAATTATTAGAAGTGTAGGAAGAGTTAGTAAGCTTGAGGAAAAAATTAATAAAGAAAGTAAAGTAGATAGTACTTTTGGTATTGCACATACAAGATGGGCAACAAATGGAGAAGCAAATTTAACTAATGCTCATCCCCATAAAATAGGTAAAGTAACACTTGTACATAATGGAATTATTGAAAACGCAGATATATTAAAAGAAAAATTAATATCTGAAGGATACAAGTTCAATAGCGATACTGATAGTGAAGTAGCAGCAGCTCTTCTTGATAAATATTTAAAAGATAATGAAGTATTAAAAGCAATCGACAAAATGACTTGTGATTTAACAGGAAGTTTTGCATTTGGTATTATTATTGAAGGAGATAATAAATTATATGCACTTAGAAAAGATAGTCCACTTTTAATAGGAATTGGAGAAAATGAAAACTTCTTAGCTAGTGACATAACTGCAATTATTTCATATACACCAAAATATGTATTACTTGATGTAGGAGAAGTTGCAGTTCTTGAAAAAGAAAGCTTAAAGTTTTATAAAAATGGTAAAGAAATAGAAAAAGAAGTTCTTGTTTCAGACAGTAAAGGTGTAGACCATAGTAAAAACGGATATGATCACTACATGTTAAAAGAAATAATGGAAGAACCAGTAGTAATTAAACAACTAATAGAAAGATATTCAAACAAAGATAATTGGAAAGATTTAGATTTAGCTGAATACAAAGAGATAGACATAGTTGCTTGTGGTTCAGCAATGTATGCAGGGTTAGTTGGACAAAATCTATTAGAAGAATTTGCAGAGATAAAAGTGAACGTTTATCCAGCAAGTGAATATCGTTATAAAAAGAAAATTTATAATACAAAAACACTAGTAATTTTAGTATCTCAATCAGGAGAAACTGCAGATACAATTGCAGCAATGAGAGAAGCTCATAAACTTGGGGTTGATACATTAGGAATTGTTAATAATCCAGATTCAACAATAGCAAGAGAATGTGATAGAAAGATACTTACAAATGCTGGAGTAGAAATAGCAGTTGCAACTACAAAAGCCTATATTCTTCAAGTATGTGTACTTTCAATGATGGCATTTGTTACTGGTACTAAAAAAGGATTAGTTAAGGAGGATTTCAAAGTGTTTGAATCTCTTCCAAAACAAATAAAAGAAGTACAAGACAGAGTAGAAGAATATAAACAAATAGCAAAAGATATTTATAAAGAAGAATCATGTTTCTTTATAGGACGTGGACTTGATTATGCACTTTGTATGGAGGGAAGTTTAAAATTAAAAGAAGTTTCTTATCTACATAGTGAAGCATATCAGGCAGGAGAATTAAAACATGGTACAATTTCTCTAGTAGAAGAGGGGATGCCAGTATTATGCATTATTACAAATAAAGATTTAAAAGATAAAAGTGTATCTAATTTGAAAGAAACAGAAGCAAGAGGAGCTAAAGGAATAGTTATTACAACTAAAGATTTAGATGACTTTGATGACTATGAAAAAATAGTAGTTCCAGAATCATCACCTTATACAGTAAGTATGTTAGTAGTACCAGCTTTACAACTTCTATCATATTATGTAGCATTAAATCGTGGATGTGATATAGATAAACCAAGAAATCTTGCTAAATCAGTTACAGTAGAATAAAAGTTAAACTAGTTTTAACTTTTTTTCTTTATCAAAAGAGAAAAATATGTTAATCTATTCATAGATTTATAAGAGGTAGATATTATGTTTAAAAATAATTATGACGAATATAACTCATATTTAAAAAATGTTTTTTTTAAATTAAAATTTCATGATATAGAAGTACCACAAGGATTATGCATTATAAAAAATAAAGTATATATTACTTGTTATAAAATAGATAATACAAATTCATGTGTTTTAGAATTTGATATGTCTGGAAATAGGCTAAGAACAATTGACTTACATAATAGAAGCCATGTTGGTGGAATAAGTTATGATGAAAAACATAATCTAGTTTTTATTTGTGATACTAATGGAAAAGTATCTTCATATTCTTATAATACTTTTGAAAAGAAAAATAGTTTTGAAATAGCAAATACAAAAGGAGAAAAGTTACTAGAAAAAAATAAATTAGTATGTTCTTATCTAACTTGTTATGATGATAAACTTTTTGTAGGAAGCTTTAATTTAAGAAACAATGGTTTTGTTAAAGTCTTTGATATAACAAGAGAAGAAAATGGAATCACTTTAAATTTTAAATATGATTTTAAAGTTCCAAAAAAAACTCAAGGATTAGCATTTTATACTAAAAATGATAAAACATATTTATTTATAAGTAGATCTTATGGAAGAAAAAATAACAGTAATATAAATATTTATTTATTTGATTATGAAAAAAGAGAATTTTTATCAAAGGAAAAAACTATTAAAATTCCACCAATGATAGAACAAATAACTACACTAGAAGATGAGTTAGTTTTATTATTTGAAAGTTCAGCATTTAAATATAGATATACATGTAAATATATAGTAGATGAATTAGTATCTTTAGACATTAATAAAATAATAAATTAAACTACCTAAAAACATCATTATATGATATTATATATATGATAGGGTGATGTGGGTATGTTGGAAGAAAATACTAATAAAAAAAGTAAAAAGCCTATAATAGTTGGAATAGCTATAGCTATAATTATAGTTATTGGAGTATTAGGCTTTTTGTTGTTTAAAAATAATAAAACAGAAGAATTTAATTTAGAAATAGAAGATTCTAAAATATATCCAAATTTTTCAGAAAATACTGTTGAATATGTAGTTTATACAAATAAAAAGCAAATAAAAGTAAATTGTAGTTCAAAAACAAAGAACAGTGGATGTAATAAAGTAGTTAACATTAGCGATGAAGAAATCGAATATGTAATAAAAAATAATAATAAAGAATATAAAATTAAAATACATAGATTAGATGACTCAAACTCTAACATTAGCATAACAAATATTACTGGAGTTCCAACTGATTGGGTTAAGACAGCAAACATCGAAGTAGAAATTGATAATCCAAGTGAAATAAGTGAAGTTGAATATTCTTTTGATGGAGGTTCAACTTGGCAAAAAAGTAACAAATATCAAGTTACAAGAAACCAAGAATTGAATATTGTAGTAAAAGATTATTTTGGATATTTAACAGAAGAAAAAAATGTAAAAATAGAAAAAGTTGATTCTATAAGTCCTAAATTAACAATAGAAAAAACAGAGGAAAATGGAAAAGTAGTACTAAAAGCAGTAGCAACAGATGATGAATCAGGTATAGCTTCTTACTCATGGACAAATGGAAGTAGCGAAAAAGAAATTACTGTAGATAAAGAGAATAAAACATATGGAATCGAAGTAGTAGATAAAGTAGGAAATAAATCTAGTAAAAAAATTAGTTTAATTGAAGGTAATGGTGGATCACCTGATGATGGCACAAATAATCCTAGTACTGGTACAAATAATCCTAGTACTAGTCAAAAAATGCATAAAGCAGTATTTAATGGAAATGGAAGTTCCACAGGTACTGAAGTGTCATGCCAAAGCCCAGAAGATTCATGCCAAGTAGTTGCTCCACAAATACAAAGAAACGGATATGAAATAATTGGTTGGTCAAAAAATAAAGATGCAACATCAGCTGAAGTTCAAGTTGGAGCGCAAATAACATTAAAAAATGATGAGACTTATTATGCAATAACAAGAAAAAGACTAATTGGAACATTTGAAATACAAGATAAAGAAGTGGCAACTATAAAACAAAATTCATCAAGTTGTTACATATATAACACAAATAGTAAATGTAAAATAAAAACACCAAGTATAAGTGTAAAAAGTGGTTTTGAATCATTAGGATGGAATACAGATAAAAATACCCAAAAGGCACTTGTAAAAGGTGATAATGATTACGAAATTAATAATAATATAAATATGTATTCAATAACATATAATAAAACACCAATATCTATCGAATTTAAAGAAAATGGTGCATCATCCATAAGTGCATATAAAAAATCATGTTACAAATATAATGGTGCAAAAAGTTGTAGTATTACAAGTCCAACAATAACACCTAAATCAGGATTTAGTATTTTAGGATGGAATACCAAATCATCAACTATTGCAACTTGGGAACAAAATAAAGTTAAGACTGTGTCTTCTAATGCAACATACTATGCTATAACAAGAAGTACTTCACTACACAAAATTAAATTTGTTCTTCAAGATAGCAAAGCAGCAACAATAGATAAAACAGAGGAAAGTTGTTATCGATATAATGGTAATTCATCATGTAGTATCAAAGTAGCCTCACTAGTAGTAAAAGATGGTTATGAAGTATTAGGATGGAATACAAATAAGAGTGCAACAACACAAAGTGTAAGTAATAGTGCAACGATAGCAATAAACTCTAATGCAACATATTATTCAATTACAAGAAATAAAACACAATTAACAGCAACATTTGATAAAAATAAGGCATCATCAATAAGTAGTGAAAAAGAAAGTTGCTACATTTATAATGGTAATTCAAGTTGTAAAGTAACAAGTCCAAAAATAACAGGAACAGATGGATTTGAGGGTGTTGGATGGAATAAAGATGGTTAAACAAATATTGAAAGTAATCCTAATTCTACAATTAATTTAACAGAAAACACAACATACTATGCTATAACAAGAAGTACATCGCAATACACTGCAACTTTCCAGCTATCAAGTAATGAAATAGGAAAGATAGATAAAACAAAAGCATCATGTTATAGATATAATGGTGCAACTAATTGTAAAGTAACTGCAGCTGTTATAACTCCGATAGGAGACAACAAAATACTAGGATGGAATACAAATCAAAATGCAAAAAGTGCACAAGTAAAAAGCGGAGGTAATATTACTTTAACAAAAAATGCAACATATTATACAATTAGTAAATCAAATACTGAATTAGTTGCTACATTCATTGTACAAGATGAAGATGCTGCAACTGTTTCAAAAACGGAAGAGATTTGTGAAAGATATAATGGAGCAACTAATTGTACAGTCAATATTCCAACAGCTACAGCAAAATCAGGATATGAAGTAATTGGATGGAATGAGAATGAAAATGCAACAACCTCAACTAATAACAATGGAGATAAATTAACATTAGATGATGATGTAACATATTATTTAATAACAAGAAAAGAAACTCCAATAAAAATAACATTTGAAAAAGGAGGAGCATCATCAATTGGAAGTACATCTAAATCATGCTATTTATATAATGGAGCTACTAGTTGTAAAATAAAAAGTCCAACAATTACACCAGCATCAACAGATGACGCATTAGGATGGAATACAACTCTTACTACATCATCAACTTGGAATCAAAATACAGAAAAATCATTTTCAAAGAATGCAACATATTATGCAATAACAAAAGGAAAAACTGCATACACTGCAACATATACAATTCAAGATAAAACTGCAGCAACAATTAGTAGTACTACATCTTCATGTTATAGATATAATGGAGCAACATCTTGTAGTATAAAATTACCAACTATAACAGCAAAAAGTGGATATGCTGTTGTCGGATGGAGTACAACTACATCAGCAACAACAACAGATTTAAATAGTGGTGATACAACAAATTTATCTAAAAATACAACATTTTATACAATCACAAGAGCATCAGTACCTATCACAGTAGCATTTAAAAGTAATGGTTCAGATAATAATGAAGTATCAAAAGTATGTTATAAATATAATGGAGCTACAAGTTGTAAAATAACAAGTCCAACAATAACACCTAAATCAGGATTTAGTGTAGTAGGATGGAATACAAGTAGTACTACAACATCCACATGGACACATAATACAGAAAAATCATTTAGCTCAAATGCAACATACTATGCAATAACAAAAAGTAGTAGTGCATACAAAGCAACATTTACTGTACAAGATACAAATGCAGCAACTGCAAGTAAAACATCAGAATCATGTTATAGATATAATGGAGCATCATCATGTAATGTAACAACACCAACATTAACTGCAAAACAATCATATTATACTATGATAGGTTGGAATACAAGTAGTACTGCTAAAACAGCTGGAGTAAAAGTAAATACATCAATGGGAATAAGTGGAAATACGACATATTATTCAATAACAAAGGATACAAGAGGAATAGATGCATTATTTCATTTAACAAATACTGATTATGCCACAATGACAATTACTGCACTATCAAATACCGAAGCAGAAGTTATTGGAGATACTGGAGTAACAATCTGTTATAAATATAATGGAGAATCAAATTGTAAAGTTAAAGCACCAAAATTAACAGGTAGAAGTGGGGCAACAGTTCATGGATGGAGTACAAATAGTAGTTCAACATCTGCATCGTTTGAATCCGAAGCAACAATAACTCTTTCATCATCATAAAACTTTTATTCAGTATTATCAAAAAAGATTACCGTAACATTCCATGCTAATAGTAAAACAACTCTAAATGGAACATCTACAAAAACAGTTACAGCAACATGCACTGCATATAATAATAGTGGCTGCAAAATAAATGAAGCAAATATACCATTAATTTATGGATCAGGAGTAGAAGCTTGGGGATTCTCAAAAACTGAACAAGATATGAGTGAGACAAAACCAAGTAATACATCAATAAATCTTTACAATGAAGTTTTCAAAAAAGATACCGATTTGTATGCTAGGACAAGCAATTTTGCATATAACAAAGCTGCAAATGGAAGTTATCATACAATGAATTACAAAAAAATAGTTGGAAGAATGATAGTTGAAGTTGACCAAACACTAAATAGTGAAGTCACTACACCATATTTGAAAATAATTGATCAAGCTTATAGTAACTGGCCTCGCTTCTTTGATTCACGTGGAAAAATTGTATTATTGGATGATGCTGTATATGAAAACATAACAGGTGGTGGTAGTGGAGGTATTTCATATAATAATACATCATCCCTTATACTTGTACCAATTAGTGATGAAGTAACTGAATATACAAAGGGAACATTTATTCATGAATTAGGTCATGCGTATGATAATTATTTTAGATTAAGAACAGGAACACCAATTAAAAATAAACAAGAATTGATTAATTTATATAATAGTAGCAAAAATACAACACCAAGACCACTGAGACCATATGCATATGAAAAAGAAGATGATGGTACTGGTGGAATTGGAGAATTTGTTGCAGATATCTTTAGATTTTATTATCAAGATAAATATAAAACAATAGTATTTCCTACATCAGCCGATGGATCATATACTTATGCTTCGTCAACGGCCACAAAGAATTATGTTGATAAAATGTTCTGCATTGCAAATAATAATTATAATGAGGAGGCAAGTGCGTGCAAATGAAAATGAAAAAATATAAAAGTCAAATAATAGTTATTGGCTTTGCAGTTGTATTAGTATTAATAGCAATTGGATTTAAAAAGACTTTTTCTAGTATAACTGCTTCAACAAAAAGTTTAGAAAAAACAGCAGAAAGAATTGAATCATATTATGATAAAGAACCAATGGTAGTACTTGTCACATCAAGGGGAGATACAATTTCCATATCAGCTGGATATTATAGATATTCAGATGTTGTAAAAGACGGTGAAATTGATGAATATGATATCGATGCATTAGAATCATATCTTGACAAGACATCAGAACTTGATGATGATTCTATTCTATTATCAGATATAAATGGAGATGGACTTGTTAATAAATTAGATTTATTAACATTGCAAGACTATGTAAAAGAAAAAACAAGTGTTAAATATGATACAAAACCAAACTCTGTATATTATTGCTTAAGTACTAAAAATGATTCTAGTTCATGCGATTGGAAAAGTAGTAATAGTTTTAAAATAACAAAGAATGGAACATATTATATATTTGCAAAAGATAAATCAACAAAAACTATATCAAAACCAACAGAATATGTTTATGAAAAAATAAATTATTCAGAAATAGAAGAATAAGAAAAGTAAATTAAAAATACTTTTCTTTTTTTTATGAAAAACTCTTGTCAAATCACAATTTTATTGATAAAATAATTCTTGTATTTATATGGCGGCGTTGGTGAAGTGGTTAACACGCTAGTTTGTGGCACTAGTATGCAAGGGTTCGATTCCCTTACGCCGCCCCATTGTGAAATCTGCTCGAACTTTTCGAGTTATGATAAATGACTAATTCAGAAATGGATTAGTTTTTTTGTGTTTAAAACTATTCTAACTAGTAAAAGAAAGGATGGAAACAATGGTAAATATTATTAAAGAAGAACTTTCATTAGAAGAATCATTAAAAAAGAAAATTGAGTTTATATGTGATTTTACTAATACTAAACCAACTATTATTAATGGTAATATTAGAAAAGTTGATAGAACTAACTTAATTTATATTGAGCCACATAGAATAATAATTAATAACATAACATTTCTTGCTTTTAATTATTCTAATGAAATATTTATTGAAAACTTATCTAATAAGATTAAATTATCGGAATTAGAAGATTATTTAAAAACAATCTAAATACTACTTATTCCTTAAACAAGGAATTGACAAATCATAAAAAAGTGATATTATAAATAACCAATGAAAGAGGTATTCTCTAGAAAGAGAGGTACATCTATGATTAAATTTATACATAAACAAAAATTTTATAATATTGAATATTGTGAGGAGTCAGTAGTATTTAGACTTTATTAAATACTATTGGCTCCTCTTTTTTAGTAAAAGGAGTTGAAGTTTTATGGATAATGAAAAGAAAGTTGCAGGATTATATATCAGGGTTAGTACCGAAGATCAAGCTCGTGAAGGATTTAGTTTACCAGAACAAGAAAAGCGTTTAAGGGCTATGTGTGAGTATAAAGGTTATGAGATATATAAATTATACAAAGATGCTGGAATAAGTGCTAAAACTGGTAATCATAGGCCTGCATTTGAAGAATTATTACAAGATATAAGAGAAAAGAAATGTAATACTATTGTAGTATTAAAATTAGATAGATTAACTCGTTCAGTATTTGACCTAGAAGGTATTATGAGATTTTTAGAAGAAAACAATGCATATTTAGATTGTGCTAATGAAGAAATTAATACTACAAATTCAAGTGGTAAATTAGTTGCTAGAATGCTTACTAGTGTTTCTCAAAATGAAATTGAAAGAACAAGTGAAAGAACAAAATTCGGTTTGGTTGGTGCAATTAAAGAAGGTCATATTCCAGGTAAAAATCCATTAGGCTATAAAAGAGATGGTAAAAAACTAGTAATAGATCCATTAACTAAAGATATTGTTAAAAGAATATATGATTTATATTT
>DLOU01000063.1:47517-47644 GCA_002477275.1 Caryophanales bacterium UBA7476 | reverse complement strand
AAATGAAATATATAAAGGAGACTTTGTATCTGGAAAAACTTTTAATAAACCTGTTTATTATGAAAATGTAGTTGAACCTATTGTATCAAGGGAGTTATGGGAAAACTGCCAAGTTCAAAAAAAGAAA
>DLOU01000063.1:0-47430 GCA_002477275.1 Caryophanales bacterium UBA7476 | reverse complement strand
ATAGATGTGAAGATTGTAAAAATAACATTAAAGAAGAAGTTATTGAAAATTCAGTTAAAAATTTACTTGCCGATATATTAGAATACGATAATGTTGTCAATGAGTTTTTCTTGCCAGTATTAAAATCAAAACTAAATGATCCAAAAGTTGAGTTAGAAAAAGAATTAAAAAGTTTAAATAATAAAAAAGAAAGAATTAGGAAAGCATATATTGATTCAGTATTTACTGAAGAAGAATATAAACAAGAATCTAAAACAATAGATAGTCAAATAGAATTTATTAACTCCAAATTATTAGAAAATTCACAAGCTGAACAATTAAACTTTACTACTGAAGATATTTTATTAAAAAGAGATATGGACTTCATCAATAAAGTTAAACTACCAATATCTTATTATGCTTTCAATGAGAACTGGGATTTACTTGATAGAGAAACTAAAGCTGATATAGTTATGCGATATATTGATGACATTGAACTAGAAATTAAAAATAAAAAATATCATGTAAAGCAAATAAATTTTAGAAGTACTTTCTATAATGATTATGAAGACTTATATAGAAAAGGTTATATTGATAGAAAGAGACCTCTTACATACGATTTTAATGGTGTTTGCGTAGATACAAATATAAGGTATAGTGAATATCTGTCTATTAAAGATGTAATGCAACACTTGTATAGATTAAATGAATATTATGAAGTTAATTTATATAAAGGAACTTATTATAAAGAGACTGAAAAATTAGATATAGGACCACTTCAAAGAAATGAAGTTCCAATAAGAGTATTCCCATTACAAGATAATAACAATGGAAATAAGAATTGGTTATCTATGGGAATGCTTACTACAAAGAATAATCCGAATGATATAAAGGTAAACATTAGAGATGTATTTGAAACAATACCCGATAATGTTACCGAAGAAGATTTTTAAAATGCGTGGCACGTTATGAAATTACAAAGTAATTTTGAAACTTGCTAACATAAATCAAGTGTTTTTTAATAAAAATTTAAATTTATTGAAAATATGCAAAAAAGGGCAAAATTCCCCCTTACCCCCAAAATTATTATTAAATAATTATGTATTTTCTAAATTCTTATATACTTCAATTACACGTGCATAATATATTCTTAAAAATTTATTTAGTCCAGCGATTTTTGCAGTAATAGATCCTTTACCCTCATCTTCTTTTTTTAAGATAAATAAATATACTGCATTATCCTTTGTTGGTTTAACTGTTTTTAGAGACTTCATAGTTTCATAGCCAACTTTTCTTAAATGCTTATTTCCACGTTTAGTTATTCTTCTATTAGTAGCTACAAATTGTCCAGACTGAAAAGGTGGAACATCTATTCCTGCATAGGCAATTAAACAATTAGAATTTTTAAATCTTCTTACATCACCAATTTCAGCAATAAGTCTTGCTCTAATTTTGTTTCCAACACCACTCATATTACTTACAGTTTCAAATTCAGGTAGCTTCCTTGCAAGTTCATCCATTTTTGCTATAATGTTATTAGTTATTTCTTCTAAATTTTGAAGAAGTAACACGCAATTTGATACGGCAAGTTGCGTTGATTCATTGCAAGGACTAGATGGAATACATTCATTTGCTAGAGAATACATTTCTTCAGCAACTCTCGTTCCAACTCTATGTCCTGTTTTTTTTGAAATTTTTTCAACATCTTTTATAAAAGAAGATTTTGATTTAGATAAAACTATACTTGGATGATAATATTTTTTATAAACATCTAACATTAACATATAAACACTATCACCTTTAAATATCTTTTTTAATCCTGGAAAAGTAACTTCAATTAAACCACTTAAATGAATTTTCTTCATCACTTTCAATGTCATTTGCTCATCATACTGCCTTGATAAAAATCTTAATTCAGAATAGATTTCATCAGATGGTGTATATTTTATTAACTTGTGCCATCTTTCACTACCATAACAAGCTATTTTTAATGCATCTTTCTTATCTGTTTTTACTTTTCTAATATTCATATCACAATATTTTTTTATTGTTAAAGGATTCTCTACAGTAACAAAATATCCGTTATCTATAATTATTTTAAGTAGAGACTTGCAATAATTGCCTGTAGATTCCATAACAAATTTTACATTGTCTTTTGGAATATTTTTAATTTTTTCTAAAATTAAATTAAAACCTGATTTAGTATGCTCAATTTCAAATGGTTCACTAATTACTTCACCTTCAGTAGAAATAATAGCGATTGTACTTTTACCCATTGAAACATCAACACCTATTGAATAAAACATAATTCTACCTCCTAATTAATTATTTGATTGGTTCCAACTCTTTCACATATTTTCATCTTGGTTAGTTACACGAAAGTACACAATTGTATTTCAACTTGCTTAATCGAATGTATTATGAGAAGGCTGGATAACACTTTCATGAGCGAGGGAAAACCTCAAAGTGGCGAACGTTATCCAATCACTTCCATAATAACAAAAAGAGTGTAATTTTCAATCCTGATCAATGGATTTACTAATTACACTTATATGGTACCAAGTGGCGATAGTAATTTAAAAATTAATACTTTATGAACTTTAACCATTATGAAGTTTTGGTTATTGTGAAATAAAGTAAACGGTTTCTAAGGTGGTAAACCTTAGCTTCCATATCTTGTCTCTGACAAGATATATAGAAAGTTATGAATAATGACAAAGCCACTTTCGTGCCATTTTCAATATTCATAATTTAGGGGGTGTAAAAAATATGGAATTATCTTATTCACTACATTTAGGTAATGATAAAAACAAATCTATTAAAGCAAGACAAGAAGCAAAAAATACTCCATCTGGTACTACATCAAAGAATAATAATGCTATTCAAAATGTTAAACAATTAGGAAAAGTTAATCATCATAATTTAAGACAATATGATAACAATCAAGAATTAATTAAAACTATCAAAGGTTCAAATAATATTGTTAAAGATGTTAAAGATTTATATTTAAATTTATTTGATGAAGCAAGACTAGAATACAATAATAAGCAAACTAGAGATGATAGAAAAATAGATAACTACTTTAATAAGATTGCTAATGATACAAAACATGATCTTGCTTGTGAGATAGTTATTGAACTTGGGAATATGGAATATTGGGATGAAAAAAGTTTAGAATACAAATATCAAATGACACAAGTATTTGAACAACAACTAGCAGATATACAAGAAATAGTTCCAGACTTTTATATAGCAAATGCTACTATTCATTTTGATGAGCATTCTCCTCATATGCATATAGTTGGAGTTCCAGTAAAAGAAAATTGTAAAACAGGTTTATCAAGACAAGTTGGTAAAACTTCCATCTTCACAAAAGAATCACTAGTAGTTATTCAAGATAAAATGAGAGAAAGATGTATTGAAGAATTTAATATTGCTTATGGGTTAGATTCTAAACTTAAGGAAAAACAAAAAGGTAAAAATAGAGATATCACTTCATACGAAAGAAAACTCTTTAATGAAAGAGTTAAAGGACTTAAACAAGAAATCTCTAATCTTGAAAATGAAGTATCTGATTTAGAAGATAATAAAAAATCTATCAATAAGCAAATAACAAAACTTACTAAAGATAAAGATGATATAAGTGATGAAATAGATAAAAAGAAAAAACTTAATAATAAAATTATTATTAAATCTAAAAATCAATTATTAGAGGAGAATAAAAAGTTAAAAGAAGAAAATGAACATTTAAAAAGTATAAACTATCAAACAGAAACCAGATATAATGATTTAAAAGAAAAAACTGATTATCTTATTTATTATTTAAATAAAATAATCAAAAAATTGCCAGAATTTATACAAAATTTAATTGATAGATTATTTAATTACAATAATATAAATCTTAATTTTTTTAAACAGCAATATGATCCTGAAGTTATAAGAAAGAGAGAAAAATCATTTAAAGGTTTTAATTTATTTAATAAAAAAGAAATTGAAAAATCAACTAAACATATTAATGATGAAATGGATGAGTATGCTGAAGAATTTTATAAAACTAAAAAATCAAAAGATGATGAACTAGAAAGATAATCAAAATAAAGAAAGTTGGTGATAAATATGCTTATGATAAATTGGAAGCAAATATATGAATTTAATTTAAATGGTAATAAACAATGGATTTTGATTCTTTATGATATATCACAAAATCATTATGTTGGAGTACCTGTTTATAATGATCAAAAAGAAAATAGCATTCATTTAAAATCTATTAATAAATATGTGGTATTAGAAGAAATAACTGATTATAATCGTTCTAATATTAAAAGATGTGTCTATATTAAGGGTAAACCCATTAAAATAACTAATAAGGAATTTGATGATATCTTATTAAAATCTAAAATTACTTTTTTAAACTATGTTAAAGATAATACTAATAATAATCCAGATGGCATATCATATAATAAGTGGTGTAAAGATAAATTAGAATTAATAAATAAAAATGGTGATGATACTACTAGTTTAAAAGTTGGAGCTATATATTGGGTAGATTTAGGCTATAATATTGGTAGTGAATTAAGAAAGTTGAGACCAGCAATATTATGGAGAAGTGCATCAAATAAAAAAATGTGGACTGCTATACCACTTACTTCAAAACATAAAGATGATAATTATTATTTTCACTATGATTTATTAGATGAAAAATTAGGAACTGCTAGATTAGAAAACTTAATTAATATTAGTTCTAATAGAATTAGAGAACCATATTATATAAACAATAAGATAGCAACTATTACTAAAAAAGATAATGATGCTATCTTAAAAATAATAAAGAAATATTATGCTTTTGAAGAAATAAAAGAAGCAAAAAGAACTATTAGAAAGCAAAATACTATTTATAATAAATCAAAAGAAAATCGTGAAAAAGTATTGACTTAAGTATTTGAAATGGTATAATTAAAGTACTTTAGATTGTTGCAGGTGTATTTATACACTTGGTAGAAGTTTTTCAAAAGGAAGAGTTTATCTCTTCCTTTTGCTTTAGATAAACATATAAAACCTGACTATTTATTTAGCCAGGTTTAATTGATTATTTCATTGCTTCTGCCATTTTTTTTGCTTGTTTTTCTATTCTATCATCATCATATTTTTCAATTTGATTATTTAAAATAGTTTTAAAATCGTTTGGTTTATCAATATAATCGAAATTAAATACTGTTGATGCTGTTGTTATTGAAACAGTACCATAATTAAATATTTTCCCAAATAAACCTTGTCTTACTTGAACACCATTTATTTTATTTAGTGGACTATCTAATTCATTAGTATTGATAAGACCTGTTTTACCATTTACTCTTTTATTAGTAATAATTAATTTTGTTGTGAAGAATTTTATTAAATCTTTTACAATCCAAATAAAACCTATTAAAATACACATTGCAAAAAAATCAATTATTAATCTAATTATTAAAGTAGCAATCGAGATTTTCCCTTCTTTTATAGTTTCTTCCATTTTAGTAGCAACTCCTTTCAATAGTATTATATCACATAAACTTTAAACAGACGACATATTTTTTAAACTTTTTGTGAAATAATTTTACTAGAAAGGAAGTGATGTACTTTGACTAGTAGATATTCTAAAGAACAATTATCATTAATTGTTAGAAAAAATATAAAGAAATATCGCTTAATGAGAAAGTACACACTTCAAGAACTTGCAGATTTAACTGGACTTACTCATGGCTATGTTAGAGATTTAGAGTGTTTATCAATAGATAAAACACCATTATTAGAAACAATTGGAAAATTTGCTGATGCTTTAGAAATAGATATAAGGCAATTATTTGATGAAACAAAGTAGATTTAACAATCTATTTTTTTTTATTTATAAATGTATAAATATGTACAAAATCGATTTAATAATGTATAATATCATTAGTCCTAAAGGTGCTCTAGGATTAAAATCCAAAGCCCCAATAGTGGTCAAGAAATTGACGAGAAGATGTAATCTTCGCTTTCTTTTAAAGCGGCACTAGATAATTACTTATATAACTATTATTCTTATTATAGAAATAGTAAAATAAGTTTAATTATAATGGCAGTAGTAAAAGAAATATCGCCCTATATAATTATATTAATATGGGGCAGGAAATTGTTAATTATTATATTAAGCGTCTAGCACGATATCTCCAATAATTATAAGATATGGGGCACACTGAAACTTTAGTCGCGAATAAAGTTGATGTGCTAATAATTATGAAAGGAGGTATACTTATATGATATCCAAAATTATTGGATTTGTGGAAAACCACAAAAAAGAAATTTTGTTTATCCTATCTTTGGGATTGACACTTAAGTTTAATATTGTTTTTGAGTTTGAATTTGATTTTAATATCACATATAAGACTTTGTTATTTGTTACTATTGGATATCAAGTAGTTAAACGAATAACAAAAGTTGTAACAAAAAAACGTAATATTAAGTAATTAACAATTATTTTTGTAAGTTTATTTAAATAAATAGATTTACAAAAGTAATTGTTTTTTTGTGAGGTGAATATCATATGAATTTTTCTAAAAATTCTTTGTATGGATTATCAAGAAAAAGAGATTTAAGCCAATTGCTTAAGTTAAAAGTTCATAATAATAACAAATATAATATACAATATAAACCCTATATTGATAAAAAACCTAAAAGACGATTGATAGAAGCTCCCAAAAAAGAATTAAAAACTATTCAAAAAAGAATAAAGAGATATTTTGATGGCTTTGATTTTCCAGATAATGTATTTTCAGGAATAAAAGGTAGATCATATATTGATAATGCATATTATCATATAGAATCTAATTATTTTGTTAAAATGGATTTAAGTAAATTTTTCCCAAATACAAGTAGAGAAAAAATATATAATTTTTATGTTAAGAAAATGAAAATGAAAAGTGATATAGCTGCAATAATGAGTGATTTATCTACAGTTGATTTAACTAATATTATGACAAAAGAAATTGAGGATTTTATTGTGGAAAAAGAAATAAAACATATTAATCATTTGCCATCTGGTTCTCCAATAAGTAGTATTCTATCATATTTAGCAAATATAGATATGTTTAATGAATTAGAATTATTAGCAAGAAGAAATAATTGTATAGTTTCATTTTATGTTGATGATATTATTTTTTCTAGTAAAAATAGAATATCAAAATCACTTATAAAAGATGCAGAAAAAATAATAACAAAATATGGTCAAATAGTTAATATTGCAAAAACAAAAACTTATACTACTAGTGATTATAAAAAAATAACTGGTTGTGTCATACATAATCATGAATTACTTATACCAAATAAAACAAAATATAAGATTGCTAAATTATTAAAGCAAGATAACTATACAACAAAAGAAATTAATAGTATTTTAGGATTAATTAATAATGCACATTTATTTGATAGAAAAAAATATAATGATTTACAATATAAAATTAAAAATAAGTATATCAATTCATAAAAATATGTTATAATGTTTATAGTGATTAGTTGTTTATCAACTTTTACTTTAGGGTTTCAGATAACCTTTGTTATCGCCCCATTAGGAATACAAAAGGAACTTTAAAAAAGTTCCTTTTTATGTTATTATGTATGTAGCAAGTATTCTTGCATAAAATAAAAATGGGAACATTCAGCTCAATGAGTGTCATTTTTTTTTTTACTAAAACCAGTAAGGTTAAGAGTAGTAAAATGAGTGATATGTAGCGAAGCAACTTAATGTTGTATTCACGTTTTTTCATTCTCTCAAGCCTCCTCTCTATGTTAGATTGGAGGTAGCCCCCTAGGCAACTAACTGTTCCTAAGCACAATGCAGCATATATGATATACTGTGTCAATCGAACATACACAGTTTTACCATATTATTTACTTTTTTATTATAAAAGAAAAATATCTTTATATTTTTTTGAATATGTTATATTTTATTCAAGTAATTGAGTCAATCTTAATTCATAGATTTGTGCCGATTTTTCGTGTATATGTTAAATATTAACAACATTTATGTGTAGAATTAAAACACCATAAAATTTTTTTCTATATTAATGTTAGATATTAATATAATAATGATAAAATGGTAATCATTTAAAAGAATTATTCGAATGTATTATAATATATCAAAATTTATGATATATTATAAATATACAAAAAATAAAGGAGAATATTATGAAGAAAACTAAAATAATTTCTTTCATTTTAATGTTATTGATAATATGCAGTTGTTCAGGATGTTTAGGAGCACATGGTAATAGAGCTTTTGCAAATCACTTAAAAGAGATAGAAGAGAACTACAATTTAAAAGATAAATGTGAAATTATTTCAGGTACAAGAGGTACTGATGCTATGGGATATGAAACCAGAGAAAAGAAAGTACAAATAAAAAATACTGACTTTATCTTTATAATGTATTCAGTAAGAAGCGACACAGGAATACCACATTACTCATTATCAGATGATTATGAAGAAACTATGACAGAATATTATAGAGAAAAATTTTCTTCTTTGTTTGAAAATAACTTGTTTGATAATTATATTGAGAATGCATTTACAATTGATGTATCAACAGAACAGAATTATAATGATTCAATATATTATTTAGCAGAAATTAAAAAATCTATTACAGAAGATGCAAAAAAATATGATTTTAAAATACCAGTATCATACTATTTTCATTTTACTCTTACTAAAGAATATCTAAATTCTCAAACTGAAGAAAAAGCTAGTTTTAGGTTAGAACTAACAGAAGATGGATATAGTTATGAGATTATAAATAAAAATAATAAAATAGCGAATGATATTAAAGAAGATATAGAAAAAGCAGTTAATAAATAATAAAAAAAGAAAATTTTATTTTAATATTTTTTTAATAATTATTTTCTAAAATATAGTAAAATAAAATCATGTGGGTGATAATATGAAAAATAAAGAAAAAATTATTATGACTATAATTTTAATTATATTATTAATTGCAATAATAACAATTAGTATTTTAAAAGAAAAAAAAGGTGACTTAAAAATTTATTTTTTCAATGCTGGAAAAGCAGATTCAGTTTTAATTTCAAAGAATAATAAATACATAATGATAGATACTGGTGAAGAATCACTAAGTAATGAAATTCTAGGTTACTTTAAAAAAAATAATATTACTAAATTAGACTATCTAATAATTACTCATTTTGATAAAGATCATGTGGGAAGTGCCTCAGTAATAATTGATAATATAGAAATAGGAGAAGTTCTTCAAAGTAATGTTCCGAAAGAAAGTGTATATTATACAAATTATATAAATTCACTAAATAATAAAAATATAACTCCAAAAACAGTTGAAGGTAACTATGAAATAAAATTAGATAATTTAAAAATAACTGTAAATGGACCGGAATCTATTTATGACAAAAATAAAAGTAATAACTCATCACTAATAGTTTCTATTATAAATGGTAATAATAGTTTCCTATTTATGGGTGATTCCGAGAATAAAAGAATAAAAGATTTTCTAAGTATAAATCAGAATACCTATGATTTTATAAAAATACCATATCATGGTAATTATTTAAAAAGATTAGACTCATTAATTAAAGAAATTACTCCTAAATATGGAGTACTTACATGTTCAGAAAAAGAAGGGTGTGAGGAAGAAACACTTAAAATACTTGATAATAATAATGTTAAATATTATCTAACTAAAAATGGTAGTATAACAATATATTCAGATGGAAAAAATATAACAGTAAAACAATAAAAAGTTAAATAATATCTTATATTTGATAGTAATTGAATTAATTATTAAAATGTGGTAAAATATAGTCAAATATAAGTAGGAGTAAATATGAAAATAATTGAAAAAAAATGTCCAAATTGTGGAGCTAAATTAGAATTTAATCTTGAAGATAAAGAGACAAAATGTAAGTATTGTAATTCAGAATTTATAATAGAAAACAATAACGAAAATTCAAAAAAAATAAATATGGATGATATAGACTTAAAATTTGCAAAAAGAGTAACCAAACTACATTTCTTATTTGTTGGTATTGTTACATTATTAATAATTGGGACATTTATATTTATTATGTTTATGATTTTCACTTCATTTAAGTCTTTTAATAAAAGTTCAAATTTCTTTGATAAAGAGCATGCAGAAACAAAAAAAGATGAACAGAGTTTAAAAGATATTACATCAGAAATGGATGAGAAATTTTCAAATAAAGCAGTAAAAGAACTTGATAAATGGAAAGGATATACTACAACATATGAAAGAGTAGGAGAACCAGAAAAGGTTGGTTTCTACTATTTAAAAAATTCTGTTTCAGTAAAATTGATATATGTATATAAACAAGAATTTAGTAATGGAGTTGAAAATAAAACAATATATGCAGCAGTAAGTTTTGTAGGTATATCAGTCGATAGCATAGGAGCAACTCCATTTGTTGATACAAATAAAATAGATTTAAATGAAAATGAATATGTATATGGCTATGAAAATATAGAAGATTTGTATGATAGTGTAATAAATAGTACAAAGAGTTTTAATTTTAATGCACTTGCTACAGATGGATTATATATAGAAAAATAAAATAACTAAGTAGAAATACTTAGTTTTTTGTTATAATAATAAAGAGGTGAAAACTATGAACGAAATAAAATGTCCAAAATGTGGAACCGTATTTAAAATAGATGAAAGTGATTATGACACTATTCTAAGACAAGTGAGAGATACTGAATTTGAGAAAGAAATCAAAAGAAGAGAAGAATTAACTACTAAAGAAAAAGAAAATGAAATAAAATTAAATGAAGCAAGTATAAAAGAAAAATATAAAGAAGAACTTTCAAAAAGAGATATAGAAATAAATGATTTAAAAAATAAAATAAAGTCATTAGAAGATAATAAAGAAATAGAACTTGAATTAAGTAAAAACAAAATAAAAAAAGAAAGTGAAGAAGAAAAAAATAAACTAAGTCAGGAAATATTAGAATTAAAAAATGATTTGAAACTTAAAGAAAGTGAAAAAACTCTTGCAATAAAAGAAGTTGAAAATAAAAGTGAAAAAGATATAAATGAATTAAGAGGTAAACTAGAATTAAAAGAAAATGAATACTTATTAAAAGAAAGAACTTTAAAAGATTCATTCAATGAGAAATTAAAAGACAAAGATGAACAAATAGCCTACTATAAAGATTTTAAAGCAAGACAATCAACTAAAATGATAGGGGAATCTTTAGAACAACATTGTTTTAATGAATTTAATAAATTAAGACCTCTTTTTCCTAATGCATATTTTGAAAAAGATAATGATGCAAAAACTGGTTCTAAAGGAGATTTTATATTTAAAGATTACGATGATAAAACAGAAATTATTTCAATAATGTTTGAGATGAAAAATGAAGCAGATATGACTGCAACAAAACATAAAAATGAGGATTTCTTCAAAGAACTTGATAAGGATAGAAAAGAGAAAAATTGTGAATATGCAGTACTTGTATCTATGCTTGAAATGGATAACGATTATTATAATGAAGGAATAGTAGATGTATCACATAAATATGAAAAGATGTATGTAATAAGACCTCAATTCTTTATACCAATAATAACACTTTTAAGAGGTGCAGCACTTAATTCATTACAATATAAAAAGGAGTTAACACTAGTTAAAAATCAGAATCTAGATATTATACATTTTGAAGATAATTTAAATGAATTTAAAGATAAGTTTGGAAAGAACTATAGACTTGCTAGTGAAAGATTTAAAAAAGCAATTGAAGAGATTGATAAAAGTATTGATCACTTACAAAAAATTAAAGATAATCTTTTGAAATCAGAAGATAATTTAAGACTTGCTAATAACAAAGCAGAAGATTTAACAATTACAAAATTAACAAAAAATAATCCAACTGTTCAAAAAATGTTTGAAGATTTAAATGAAGAAAATAGTGATTAACAGATTTGTAATATAGTATTATTTAATATATAATTAAAAAGGACAAAAAGGAGGTATATATGTTTCATAATATAGCAGTAGTATTTATGTCAATTTTCTTTGAAAGCCTGCCATTTCTACTTTTAGGATCTATTATTTCAGCTATAATAGAACACTTTGTTTCTGATGAAACATTTGAAAAAATAATTCCAAAAAATATATTTTTGGCATCCTTAACTGGAGTATTCATGGGATTCTTTATACCAGCATGTGATTGTGCTGTAATACCAATATCAAAAAGATTAATAAAAAAAGGTGTACCAATTAATGTTGCAATATCATTTATGTTATCATCACCAATTATTAATCCAGTAGTTTTATTATCAACATATTATGCTTTTTATAGAATTGATAGGAAGATATTTTTCTTAAGATTAATATTTGGAGTAGTAATTTCTTTAATTATAGGAATAATAATGGGATTATTATTTAAAGATAAAGTAACAAAAGATGATAACAAAGAAGAGTGTAGTTGTCATCATCATGAAGCAAAAGAAAAGGCAGCTACACATATTATAAAACATACAGCAAGTGATTTATTTGATGTAGTAAAGTATTTAATGATAGGAGCATTAATTGCAAGTTTATGTCAAGTTTTAATGCCTAAATCAGCAATTAATTTATTTAGTAATAATAAGATTTTATCAATAATTGTTTTAATGATTTTTGCATACTTAATTTCACTTTGTTCAACATCAGATTCATTTATTGGAAAATCACTCTTATCTACTTTTGGAAGAACAAGTATTTTAGCTTATTTACTACTTGGACCAATGATAGATATAAAAAATACAGTTGTACTTTTAGGTAATTATAAAACTAAATTTGTAGCAACTTTAATATCACTAATATTTATTGTAATATTTGTATTTTGTGTAATGGTGGTGGTATTATGAAAAAGAAATTTTTAGGAATAGTATGTATAATTTATTCATCAATAATTTTCTATGTACTCTTTAGAGGATACTTAAAAAACTTTTTAGCACCACATATGCAAAAGTATATTATTGTAACAATGCCAGTTTTACTAGTAATAGGATTAGTTATTATTATTTCAAAAGAAAATAGTTATAGATTTAAATTTACTGATTTAATTTTATTATTACCAATTGTAATGTTAATTAATTCTGGAAATGGAAGACTTTCTACATCACTAGCAACTAATAGATCAAATACATTTAAAAAGTCTAATGTAGTAGAAAAAAAAGAAGAACAGAAAGAAGTAGAGATTGAAACAATAGAAGAAAATGATGAAGAATATGATTTTACAAACGTTGATTTTGAAATAGAAGATTCATCATATCAACTTCTATCAGATTTAATAACATATAATAGTAAACCAGATAATTTAGTTGGAAAAACTATAAGAGTAAGAGGATTTACTCTAATGAAAGATGATGCAATACCAAAAGGATACTTTGGAGTAGGAAAGTATATAATTAGCTGCTGTGTAGCAGATGCAGGTTTTGGAGGTTTTATTGCAAAATCAGATAATTTATCAAAAATAAAAAAAGATACTTGGTATGAAGTAGAAGGAGTACTAAAAAAAGGAAAAGATGGATATGGAAATGTAATTCTTTACATAGATGTAAAAAATATGAAAACGATACCAGAGGATAAAGAAGAACTATATGTATATCCATGTTATGCATATGGAGATGGAACATGTGAAGCATTAAACCAAATTGATATTGAATTTTAAAAACTAACTAAGTTAGTTTTTTTAGTGAAACTTTGTTTTATATAATGTATAATTTATTTGAGGGATTAAATATGAGTATAGAATATGATATTTTTAAAAAAAGTAAATTAAATAATAATAAGTTACTTGATTATGGATTTAAAAAAGAAAAAGATTATTACATAATTACTAAAGATATAATGAATAATTGTATGAAAGTTGAAATAAAAGTTAAAGATGAAGAAGTTTCATCTAAAGTAATAGATAAAGATTTTAATGAAGAATATACTGCGTTTAGAAACGAAAACAAAGGTGGTACATTTAGTAATAAAGTAAAAGAAGAACTAGAAGAAATACTAATAGATATTAGAGAAAAATGTTCTAAAAAAGAATCTTTTATATTTGATCAGTCAAATAGATTAGAAAAATATATAAAAGAAAAATATAAAGATATACCAAGCTTTGAATGGGAAACAAGCCCTAATTTTGGAGTATTTAGAAATAAAGATACTAAAAAGTGGTATGCACTTGTTATGAATATTGATAAAAGTAAATTAAATAAAGATGAAAGTGGAGAAGTTGAAATAGTTAACATAAAACTTGATGAAAATGAAATAGTAGATTTACTTAAAAAAGATGGATTTTATCCAGCATGGCATATGAATAAAAAATATTGGATTTCTATTCTTTTAAATGATACTATAGATGATAAAGTTTTATTTGAATTAATTGATGAGAGTTATAATTATTCAAAAAAGAAGTAGGCGATAATATGAATATAAAAGTAAGCAACTTTAATTTAAAAGACACTGTTACTTGTGGACAAATATTTAGATTTAAAGAAGAAGATGATTTATCATATACAGTTGTATTAAGTGATAGAGTAGTTAATCTAAAATTAGAAGATGATAATTTAATAGTAGATTCAAATAACATGGATAACATAGAAGAAGTAATAAAAAGCTATTTTGATTTAGATTTTGATTATGATTCTTTAAACGACAAATTAATAGAAATAGATTCAAGTAACAAAGAAATAATAGATGCATGTAATGGTTTAAAAATGATTAATGAACCAAGAGTAGAAGTAATAATAAGTTATATTTTATCAGCTAACAATAGAGTTCCACAAATAAGAAAAACTCTTGATAATATATCAGAAAGATATGGAGAAAAAGTTTTATTTAGAAATAAAGAATATTATTTATTTCCAACAGTAGAAAAACTAAAAAAAGTAAGTATAGAAGAATATAGAGATTGTAAAGCAGGTTTTAGAGATAAATATATTTATGAAATGATAAATAAAATAGATAGTGGTGAATTCGATATTAATAGTATTGATAACATGGATAGTGTGGAAGCAATGGAATATTTAATGAAAAATAATGGAATTGGAGAAAAAGTTGCTAGTTGTATTCTTTTATTTGGATATCATAGATTTGATGTATTTCCAATTGACACTTGGGTTAAAAAATACATGAAAGAAAAATATAATCTAGAAAAAGTACCAGAAATAAGAAATTTTATGAAAGAAAAATATGATAAAAATTCTGGCCTTATAATTCAATATATATTTAATTACAGTAGAAATAAAAAGTAATGAAATGAATTCTTACTAGTGAACCACAGGTGTGTTTAAATAATAGTAAAATAATAATATAATTTTTTTCGAGGTGAGTAATTATGAATCAAGAAAAAATAGGTAAATTTATTTCAAAGTGTAGAAAAGATAAAAAATTAACACAGGAAGAATTAGCAGAAAAATTAAATATTACAAAAAATGCTGTTAGTAAATGGGAAAGAGGTTTAAATATGCCTGATGTTTCATTGATGAAAGAATTATGTAGTATTTTAGATATTTCGCTAAACGAACTATTTGCTGGAGAAAAAATAAAGGAAAATAGTGTAAAAAAATATGATGAAAATTTAGATAAAATCTTAAAAGAGTATTATAAGATGAAAAAACATAAAAATATTTTTATAGGAATATTAACAGTTATTTTAGTACTCCTAGCAACATACATGATAAAGATTGGACTTTTATTAGGATCTGTATTATTCTTTGATGGCTTTATTGCAAAAACAGACAAAATTGAGAATAATTTTGATAAGAATTATTATATAGAAAAATATGGTGGAGATTTAGATTCTAATTTATCAGTTTTTCCTGATGAAATAAAGAGTAACATGAAGAATGTTAAGTTTTCATCAAGTTTAAAAACAGGTTTTTTTGATACAGATGGATACATTATTTTAGAATACTCATTAGATGAAGACGATTACATAAAAGAAAAAGATAGACTAAGTAATTTAAGTATGACAATAGAAAATTATGATGGAAAAAAGTATACTAATAAAGTAAAGTACGATGAAACATCATATAATCTTCCTGCATATATTACTATTGATGGATTTGATAGCACTTATGAATATGCATTGCTAGATGATACCGAGAAAAAAATATATAGTATTTATCTATCATATCCAAATATAACTAATAAGAAGTACAAGAAGTACCTAAAGAAAAATAAAAAGAAGTATTTAATAAACGATTCGATAAAATCTTATTCAATGTATAACCATACTTTTGATGGTGGAAGTTCATATGTTGAATTTAGTGATAAGGAGTAAATATGGATTTTGAAGTATTAGAAAATAAAATAGTTTATAAAGAAAATAATGAAATATTAGCTGAAATAACTTTTTTTGAAAAAGAAAACGGAGTATTTGATATTAATCATACATTTGTAGATGAAAGATTAAGAGGAAAAGGTATAGGAAAAAAACTAGTAGAAAAAGCATTAAAAGAAATAGAAAAGAAAAATGGAAAGGTAACTGCTAGTTGTAGTTTTGCAAATAAAATAATTAATGGAGGTAAATAATATGGACTTATTTATTGGATTATTAATACCATTTTTAGGAACATTATTAGGTTCAGCTTGTGTCTTCTTTATGAGGAATAAGATGAATAATAAATTAGAAAAAATACTACTAGGATTTGCATCAGGCGTAATGATTGCAGCATCGGTTTGGTCTCTTTTAATACCTTCTGTTGAAATGGTAGAAGAAAAAAATATTCCATCCTGGATGCCAGCATCAGTGGGCTTTATGATAGGAATATTATTCTTATTAATTTTAGATCATATAATCCCACATTTACATGTGAATGAAAAAAGCCCAGAAGGACCAAAAAGTAAACTTAAGAAAAACACTATGATGGTTCTTGCAGTAACACTACATAACATTCCAGAAGGAATGGCAGTAGGAGTAACATTTGCAGGTGCACTTGCAGGAGATAGTAACATAACTATGGCAGGAGCAACAGCACTAGCACTTGGTATAGCAATACAAAACTTTCCAGAAGGAGCAATTATTTCTATGCCATTAAAAGCAGAAGGTGAAACTAAATTTAATGCATTTATAAAAGGAACATTATCTGGAATAGTTGAACCAATTGGAGCAATTATAACAATTCTATTAACTAAAGCAGTAATAAATATTCTTCCATACATGTTATCTTTTGCAGCTGGAGCAATGATCTATGTAGTAGTTGAAGAGTTAATCCCATCTTCACAAGATGGAAAACATTCTGATTTAGGTACAATAGGAGTAGCAGTAGGATTTATATTAATGATGATATTGGATATTGCATTAGGATAGGAATATTATGTTTAAGGTAGGAAAGTTAGAACAAGTAAAAAACGAAAAATCTTATAAGAGAGAATTGAAAATAGAGCAATCAGGTTTTATAAATGGAAAAAAAGAAACAACAAAAAAAGTAGTATATGGCTTTTTTAATGAAGGAATAATAGATGGTAATAGTTATGAACTAAATTTTATAATTAATAAAAAAATAGAAGATTATGAAGAATTGGAATTATATAAAATAATCAATATAGATGATATTATAGAATTATATTTGAAAGTTAATGACAATGTGTATTTACCTGATAAATATGATATAAAATTATTAAAAATGGATAAAATTTTAGTTTTTAAAGTTAATATTATGACAGAAGTAGAAGATTATTATTTTTATTCTGAATTTGAAATAGACATTAACTAATTGTAATAAAATAATAAAAATGATAAAATAATAATAGAGGTGATTATATGTACTGTACTAATTGTGGAGAAAAAATGGAAGATGGAAGTAAATTTTGCACTAATTGTGGAGCTCAAATTGAAAGTAAAAATGAAACTACTCAAGCTGTTAAGGAAAAAAATGTAAAAGAAGAAACTATTCAAAAAGTAGAAGAAAAAAATATAAATGTAGAAGATGAAAATAAAAAAGCAAATAGACTTTGCATTTTATCAGTAATCTTGTTTTTTGGAGCGCCAATTATTGATTTGATTCTTTATTCATTACAAATGGCTGGGCTTGATTCATTTTTTACAAGTACTGTTATTGAGTTATTATCTCTAGGAGAACCAGCATCAATAATTTTAATGATTTATGTTAGAGTAAAATATCCAAAGAATAAATTTGGAAAAATAATAATGTGGATTTATATAATACTAATTGCATTAGGAATAATAATAGGAGTTGTTTTTATTATAATACTCTTATATGAGTGTAGAGGTTCAAACCTTTGATAAATACAATTATAATCAATAAAAGTAAATTTAATTATTATGGTTTTTTCATTATATTATCCATATTACTAAGTTTACTTTTTGTTTATATCTTTTTAAGAAAAGAAAAAGAAGAAAAAAGAATAATACTTCTTTCTTTTTTAATTACAATTCAACTTATATTTTTAGGAGCAAAATATCTTTCAATAATTACTTCAAAAGGAAAATATAATTTATTAAATGCTGGACTTTCAAGCTATGGTGGAGCAATTGGATTAATAATAGCAATATTAATATATGAAAAGATAACTGGAAATAAAAAGATAAAAACTCCATATATTATGAGTTTACCTTTAATGTATGGAATATCAAAATTAGGATGCTTCTTTGCAGGTTGTTGTCATGGAATAAAATATAGTGGACCATTTAGTATTAGTTATCCACATCTATATAGTTATACTGTTTTTCCAGTACAATTAGTAGAATCAATAGCCTTCTTGATTATCTTTATTATATTGAATTATATATATAGAAGAAAAGGTTCAAATAATATAATATATTACACAATTATTTTTTCATCTTTTTCAAAATTTATATTAGATTATTTTAGATTTTCCCACAAGAATATTTTCCTATCAATTAATCAGATAATTAGCTTAGCTTTTTTTGTAGGTGGCATTATTTATTTAATAAAAGAAAAAATTAAAACGGAATAATTATATAAAATTAATTATTCTTTTTTATATGATATAATTTAGTAAGAGGTGTTAATATGAATAGATGTCACTGGGTTAATATGGATAATCCATTATATATAAAATATCATGATGAAGAATGGGGAGTACCATCATATGAAGATAAATACCTTTTTGAAATGCTTCTCCTTGAATCGTTTCAAGCTGGACTTTCATGGGAATGTGTTTTAAATAAAAGAGAGTCATTTAGAAAAGCATTTGATGATTTTGATTATAAAAAAATAGCAAAATATGATGAAAAGAAAATAGAAGAGTTAAAAAATAATAAAGATATTATTAGAAATAAATTAAAAATAAATGCAAGTATAAATAATGCAAAAATATTTATGGATATTCAAAAAGAGTATGAGACGTTTTCTAAATATATATGGCATTTTACAAATAACAAAATAATTAAAAATAAAAATGATGAAATAAGAGCAACATCACCTCTTTCAGATGAAATATCAAATGATTTAAAAAGTAGGGGAATGAAATTTGTTGGAAGCACAATTGTGTATTCATACCTTCAAGCAATAGGTATAATAAATGATCATGAAAAAAATTGTAGTATTAGATAAAAAATATATAAGAATATGCTATAATTAATATAAATATAGGAGTGATTGAAATGATGGTATTGATTGCATTAGTGATAATTATAATAATTATCGTTCAAAATAATAAATTAACTCAAGAAAATATAAGATTGAAAAAAGAATTATTTGAATTAAAACAAAAAAATAATGAAGAATCAAATTGGAAAGTATTTAAAAAAGAGAATATTGAAAATACACCAATTAAAGAAAAAATAAAAAAATTTTGCCCTCATTGTAGATTTCAATTAAATCCAGAAAAAAAATTTAAATTTTGTCCTAGCTGTGGTTTTGATTTAATAGGTGGACAAATAGAAAATAAAGAAAAAATAATTAATAATAATATTAGTGAAGAAGTTATTGAAGTTCAAAAACCAAAGAAAAATGAAAAAGAAATAAAAAATAATTTTATATTAATTACTGGAGCAATATTAGTAATATTATCTGCAATATTATTTTTAACAACAACATGGGATACATCAAATAATTACCTAAAAACAATAATCTTAATATTAATGTTTATCGTATTTTTAACTACATCTAAAATAGCAGAAAAAGTATTAAACTTACCAAATACAGCGAGAGTATTTTATAACATTGCATTATCATATATTCCAATACTGTTATTCTCAATATCTTTATTTGGATTATTAGGAGATTATTTATCAATATCAGGTGAAGGTAAATACATTTATTTATCATTATCAGCACTTTTAGTTTCAGCCACTTACTACATTTCTTCAACAAAAAAGAACAGTCATTTCTTAAATATTGGAAGTTATATATTTGAAGTTTTAACAGTTATTCTTTCAACATTAATATTTACAAGTAATTTTAATATAATCATTATCAGTCTATTAGTTTACAATGCATTTATAAGTTACTTACTTCCAAAGATAATAAATCTATACAATGAAAAAATTAATACAAGATTTAGCACAATATTATATATATCGATTTCAGTTATTTTATTTGGATTATGTTTAACGAACACAATAATAAAAGAACTAGATATTGTTTCACTCGTTTTATTGATTGTATATTTATTTACAACAAAAATAATAATAGATATAACATGTAATAAAAAAGATATTTATAATTGCATTTATCCTATAATATTTGAAATGATAATATACAATATATTAATTCTTACAATATCTGAATTTTTACAGATAGAAATGGGATTATTAGCAGGAATAACAATTCTTACTATTTATCAATTGATTAAGGATAAATGTATAAATACGTCATTATTTATAGAAATATTACTATTTACACCAATTTTATTCTTAAGTAGTTTATTTAATAATTTAACAAATGAATATATTATTTTAATAGTAGTTTCAACAATAACATTTATTACATATTTATTTAATGATAAGATAAAAGACTTATCTTCATACTTACTACCTATATTTATAAATTTATTTGTTATTAGCATAGTTTTAAGAATAGAAATAACGTCATTAACAATTACTCTAATTAGCTTATTATTATTTATTGCAGGTTTAACACTAAGTAAAGTTAATCAAAAATTAAGTTTATCATTTAAAATTATTAGTACAATTTTTGTAATAACTTCATTCTTAATTAATACACCTTTCCATTATGGTGAAGATTTATTTACAATTATACTTTTATTAATTACATTAACATATTTAATAATAGGAATATTTAAAAATAAAAATATATATAAAATTATTGGATATATATTTGTTAACTTCTTTATACTAAAATTATTTAATATTATTAATAAGGAAGATTTATATGTATTATCTATTCCGATAGCAGCACTCATAATCACAACAATAAACATGTTTATAAAAAACTCAAAAATAAAAGAATATTTAATAGTTCAATATATAATATCATTTTTATGGATATATCTATTTAATATAACGATTTATTCACTAATTACAAATATAGTATTAAGTTTAGTTTTCTACTGCTTTGGTGTAGAAAAAGAAAATAAGATTAAATATATTTCAATACTTAGTTTTATCCCAATAATATATTTAAAAGAAAATTATATTTTGAGTGATTCAAATATAATGTATATTGTTTCACTAATTGTTATTACAATATTATCATTAATTTCTTATAACAAAAAAGAATTAAATGATTTTTCAATATTAAGTTTTATATACATAGTATTCCATATAATTAAATTCTACGATGATACTTATATGAATTTAATTATACTAATACTATCATCAATCATTCATTATTTAACTAATAAAGAAAAGGTAAAGGATCTCTTCAAATGTGGAATATATATATTTAGTTATTTATTACTTATAAAAATATTAAGTGATAGTGCTTTAAAAAATATAGTATCCATAAAGACACTTCTTACAACTTTAACACTTTTATTAATAACTAGAACTATTATTTCAAAATATAACAAAGATTATAAAATATTTGAATACATTGGTCTTGCACTAATAAATATTATATCAATAGGACTACTAGAATCAGAACTTGATGCAATGTTATTAATAGGATTATTTGTTATAGAAGTAATACTATCATATATAATGAAGTTAGGACCATTATTAATATGCAGTTTAATATCACTTTTAATAACTATATTTAAATTAACAGAGGATTTTTGGTTAAATATATCTTGGTGGGTATATGTCCTTGCTGTAGGAACAATATTAATTGTTTTCGCTATTAATAATGAAGTAAAAGAAAAAAGAGGAGACACAGTAAAACAAAGAGTAAAAAATCTAAAAGATAAATTTGATTTATAAAAATGTTAATGATGGTTGACAAATTTCCAAGTAAAATTGGTAGTGCGCAACTAAAGTTTATTGTATAATTTTCATCAAGAGGTGAGAAAATGAAAAATAAAGGTTTAATAATAACACTAATAGTTCTATTATCAGTAGCATGCATTTCATTAATTTGTTTAATGACATTTATGATAAAAGGAAACAATAAAAACTTTAACTTTAATTTTAAATCAGATAGAGTAATAAAAGAAAAAGTAATTGATAAAACATATGAAGAAGAAATTAATAAAATAGATATTAATTCTGAAGCAGGAGATATCATTGTTAAGCATTCGAATTCAGACAAAATAAGAGTAGTTGTATATGGCACAAAAGATTTATCAACAAGTGAAATAACTGGTAGTAATTTAGTTGTTAAAGTAAAAAATGAAAAATGTAATTTTTTCTGTATCAACCAAAAATTATCAAAGACAATTATTTATGTTCCAGAAAACTATGAAGGAAAAATTAATGTAAAAGAAAACTTAGGTGACATAAATATATCTGATTATGAAAAAGCAGAAGTAAAAATTGATAATGACTATGGTGATATTAAATTAGGAAATGTTAGTGTAATAGATATTAAAGATGACTATGGAGATATTGAAATTAAAAAAGTTAATAAATCACTAAATATAAAAAATGATTGTGGTGATATTGAAATAGATGAAGTGAATATTACAGAGGATTCATATATTAAAGACGATTATGGAGATATTGAAATAGGTAAAACAAATGAAATTTACATTGATGCAAAAACTTCTCTTGGTGATGTAGATATAAACAACAATTATAAAAAAAGCAACATAACATTAAAAATAAGAGATGATTTTGGAGATATAGAAGTAGATAACTAAGAATAATTAGTTATCTTTTTTTTATTTATAGTGCTATAATGAAAATATAAGTAATTGGAGTGGTTAAAATGAGTAAAAATAATATATGTACATTGTATGTAGTAGTACCATGTTATAACGAAGAAGAAGTGTTAACAGAAACTACAAAAAGATTGAAGAAAAAGTTAGAAACATTAATTAAAAGTAAAAAGATAACAGAAAAAAGTAAAGTTATGTATGTCAACGATGGGTCTAAAGATAAAACATGGGAAATGATTTGTGATATAAATCAAAAAGAAAAATTATTTACTGGAATATCTCTATCAAGAAATAAAGGACATCAAAACGCATTACTTGCAGGATTAATGACTGCAAAAGAATATGCAGACATTGTTATAAGTATGGATGCAGACTTACAAGATGATATTGATGCAATGGATGAGATGATAGATAAATACTATGATGGATGTGAAATAGTATATGGAGTAAGAAGCTCTAGAAAAAAAGATACATTCTTTAAAAGATTTACAGCAGAGAGTTTTTATAAATTTATGAGTTTTATGGGAGTAGATGTTGTATTTAATCATGCAGACTATAGATTAACAAGTAAAAAAGTATTAAACAATTTTAGTGAATTTACAGAAGTAAATTTATTCTTAAGAGGAATGTTTCCACTTGTAGGCTATAAATCAGATGTAGTTTATTATGAGAGAAATGAAAGATTTGCAGGAGAATCAAAGTACCCATTAAAGAAAATGCTTAACTTTGCTTGGGACGGAATAACATCATTTAGTGTTAAACCAATAAGATTAGTATTAAATATTGGAATTATAATATTTGTTTTAAGTTTAATTATGCTGATATATTGCTTAGTAGTTAAAATTTTAGGAAAAACTGTAGAAGGATGGACATTTATTGTAGGATCAATTTGGTTAGTTTCAGGAATTCAAATGTTATCAATTGGAATAATAGGAGAATATATTGGAAAAATATACAGTGAAACAAAAAGAAGACCAAGATATATTGTTTCTGAAAATCTCGAGGAGAAAAACAAATGAAAAAGATATATAAAGAAAACAAATGGCTAATCATCACATTTATAACTTCAGGAGTTCTTGGAATAATTTTAGGATTATTAAAAATAAAAAATGTTCCATTCGTCTTATTTAGTATTGCCGCAAATACTTTTACAATTACATTAATTAGAATGATTATAAAAAATAATAAAATAAAATGGAATAAAACTGAAAAAATATGGATAATAACATCAATTTTAGTATTATATTTATTTTACTTTATAAGTGTTTTAGGACGTAAATTTATTTACTATTGGGATTATGCTTGTTATTACCATATACAACTAGGTGTAGAAAACTTTTTCAACATAAGCTTATATGAAGGATTACGAGATTTTGTTGGATCAACCTGGTCAGGCGAATATGGAACTTTTTTAACATTCTTTGTGGAAATAATTTTTAGATTTTCAAAGAGAACTGCAAATGCATATGTACTTAGTTGTGTACTATTATTTATACCATATATAGTAATATCATTATCTATATTATTAAAAAAAATAATTAAGGTTTTTAAAATTAAAAATGAAAAATTATTTTTTCCAGTAGCACTAATAATGTTCATGTTATTTCCAATAGTTCATGCAACATTCATTTATGGACAACCAGATATATTTGGAATAGCATTTATATTTTTAATAATAGCACTTACAATAGATTATAATTTTTATAAATTAGATTACGAAAAATTATTTGAGATTGGAGTAATAACATTTATGCTCTTAATTTCAAGAAGATGGTATATGTATTTTATACTTACATATTATTTAAACTATGGAATTTATCTTATACTTTCGAATTTTAAAGACAAGAAAAAATTTAAAATAATTATTAAACATATATTATTATATGCTCTAGTAATTGCTGCATTTTTCTTATTAACACTTTTCCCTTTATTTAGAAATATATTAACAAAAGGATATAATTATGGTTATTATTTATATGGTGGATTAAAGGGAGAGTTTATTAGCCAAATAAGTCATTTAGGCTATATATTCTTTTTTGTAATAATAATAGGAATAGTATATGGAATAATTAAAAAGAAATATAGAATAAGTAGTTTAATACTAATATCAGAATATTTAATGACAATTATATTATTCACAAAAATGCAAAATATGGGGTTACATCATTCACTACTTTTTGTACATATTTATTTATATTTTATATATATGTTCATTCTATTAATAATGGATAAAAAAATATTAATATACTTAACAATTTGTTTAGGAATAACAAACTTCGTATTTGGAATTTGTAACACAGGAACTAAAGTGTTTACAGATGTTCCATTAAAAACGCCAAAGCAAGAGGATTATTATCAGATAAAAGAAGTTGGCAGTTGGTTAAAGAAAAACTTAAAAGATGATAATGCATATATGATTGCTCATAACAGTATTTATAATCCAGATAAGTTTAGAACACTATACACACCTGATACAATAATAACTAATCATTTGCCATATGGTTCTGCAGTAGTTGGTGTTCATTATTTTCCTACAGGTCTATTTGAAGCAAAATATATAATAACAACAGATCCATTTAAAAATATTTCGATGGAAGATAGATATAATAATGTGTTCTTAAAACAAGTATCAAGAAACAAGTTTAAAGAAGTTAAAAGATTTGATATGAAAAATGGCTATAACATTATAATATATGAAAGAATAGAAAAAGCAGATAGAGAAGAAGCAGAAATGTATTTAAAAGAATTAGAAGATTTAAGTGCTGAATATCCACAATTATATAAAGACGTAATATTAAACTATATAAAAGATAATTTAGATTAAAATAAAAAGATATGAAACATATCTTTTTATAGTTTTATGATATAATATGAAAGAAATAAGGAGATGAAATAATGGGAAAGTTTGTACTAGTTGGCGGAGGAAACATTGGAAGAGGAGATACTCTTTATGAAACAAAAGAAATAGATGAAGAAATAGTAAAGATGACAGGAAAAGAAAATCCAAACTTTTTATTTATTGGACTTGCAAGTAGTTTTTCAGATTCATATTATGATATTGTTAAAGTAATATATAAAAACTTAGGATGCACTCCAGTATATTTAAAAAAGAAAAATATTTTAAATAATCCAGATATAGTAAAGAATAAAATTGAGAATGCAGACATAATATATTTTGGTGGAGGAGACACAATTAAACTTGTTGAAAATTTAAAAGAATATAATATGGTAGAACTAATAGAAAAAGCTATTAATAAAGGAACAATATTAGTAGGTGTATCAGCCGGTGCTATAATGATGTGCAAAGAAGGGTATTCAGATTCATACAAATTAAGAGGAGAAAGTGATTCGTATGATTTTGTACCTGGATTAGGTTTTTTAGATATCTCATTCTGTCCACACTATGAAGAAGAGTCAGATAGAAAAACAGATTTAATTGAAGATTTAAAAAATGAAAAAAGAGAAGTATATTCACTACCTAATAACACGGCACTAAAAATAATTGATGATGATTATGAAGTAATAAAAAGTGATCAATCAAAAGAAGCATACAAAGTATCTTTAAATGAAAATAATTTAAATGAGAAAATAATAACAAAAGGAATAATTAAATAATAATTATTGACTTTATTAAAAATAATATTATAATACCTTATTCGTAGAGGGATAATAATGGAAAAACAAGATGATTATAAATATATATATGGAGAACCTTTTTCAGGTACATATGAAACAATAATTCCAGATTCTATATGGAATCTTAATTCCAAATATTTAGTAAGTAAAGAAGAACTAGCAGATTTATATAATTGTAAAATGAAAAGATTACCAACAGCTAAATGGAATGGAAATACGGTATTTGAAGAAGACGTTTTAATGCTATTTAGAGAAAAAACAGAAGTTTTAAAACATGTAACAACTGATATTAATGAATTAGAGAAAAGAAAAAGTCCATATATAGATAGATATATTAGTATATCTAAATATTTAGATTTAATGGGAATTGATATGTCAACGTTTAGACCAAAGAAAGATTCACCATGTAAAGAAAATGATAATAATATTGTAAAAGAAATATCATGTGCTAAAGAAATAATAAGATTAAGTAGTTTAGTTCGTTCTTATATAGCGCTAAATGAGTATGCAAAATCATTAATGGTACAAATAGAGGAATTGAAAAGAATATATGATTCATTAAGAAATGCACCTGAACTAGATAATCCAGATGTAGAATTATTTGATAAAAAACAATATAAGAAGAGTAGTATTTAAAAGAATACTACTTTTTTGTGATTGACTTTTTTAATAGAATATGATACAATCTTTTAGCAATCCAAAGAGGAGGGGTTCAAAGTGAAAAAGACAATTATAATGACAACATCAACTGGAGAAAAAATTATTTGTAGAAGAAAAAAAGCATATAAACTTAATAAAAAGAATATAGCAATTTTTGCTGCTTCTTTAGTTATGACTACTAGTGGAATAGCTTATGCGTTAAGCAATAAAAAAGAAGAAAAACCAATTAAAACACCAGAAAAACATGAATTGGTAGCTGAATCTGAAATAGAAACTGATATTGTTGATTCTATTATTGATATTGAAAGTGATAGCAAAACTGATATTGATAACATAGAAAAAAATGAAGAACAAGATAAAGAAGAAGATAATAAAGAAGAACTTGAGTTTAAAGAATTAAGTACTCTTGAAGAAAAATTTGGTATAGAATATGAAGATTTAAAAGAATTAATTGATGAATATGCATATTATACAAATTTTACATATGAAGAAGCATTAAATTTGGTATATAATAAAAGAGAAGACATAACTGATAATTATTCTAATAATTTAAAAAATGGAATAATTAGTGCTATAGTTGAACAAGCAGAAGAAGATGGAAAAGTAAGTTATCATTGTACAGAAAGATGGCAAATAGCAACCAAATACTCAACTTATCCTAATTCATATTATGATATAGATGAAATGAATGCAAAGATGGAGCAATGCGATGAAATTGAACAAAAACTTCTTAAAATATGTGATGATATAGGAATTGAAGGAGAAGAAAAATATCTTGCACTTTCAATATTCAGAATAGAAACTGGATATGGAGCATCAGAAATGTGTGTATATGATAATAACTATGGTGGAATAGTTTACGATGGAGTAAATGCTGTATTTTCAAATCCAGAATATGGAATGTATAAAACATTAGATGTTATGAAAAGATTCTTTTATGAAGCTCATAACAAAGGATATTATGACATTCAATCAATAACAGCAGATATGTCACCTAGTTATTGTGCTTTTGATATTGATGGATGGATAAACGATGTATACTCAATGTATCTTAATGTATCTTCTGAATACAACTATGGTGATAAAAAGTTAGTAAGATAAAAAGGAGTTTGCTATGAAAAAATATCTATATAATTATATAAAAGAAATTGATGAAAAATTAAAAGATGAAAAAATTGATAAAAAAGACTTAGTTAATAATCATTTAACAAAAATAGAGTTCTTTCAACATGAAAGATTAATTCATCTTTTAGTAACGTTGTTCTTTTCAATATTTATGATGGTTTTTCTAGCACTAAGTTTAATACATCCTATCTTTTTAATTATTTTCTTTATATTAATAGTATTCTTACTATTTTATGTAGTACATTATTTTAGACTAGAAAATGGTGTACAATACTTATATAAACAATATGATGAAATGTTAAAAAGGATGAAGAAGTAATGAATTTAATTGATTATGTAAAAAAATATGGAAATTTTAGTTTTGAAGAAGAAGAATTTAATGATGTAGATAATGTAATATTATCATTAGTTTCTTATGTAGATTTTTCAGGAATTATTTCAAATAACAGAAGAGAAGTTATACTAGAAGAAGCTGCAAATAAATTTTTTGAAGTATATTCAAAAAAAGAAATAAACAAAAATATATTTTCTATAAAAAGTGCTATTTATTTATTTCAGACAATAAAAGATTATAAAAGATATAAAAATATCAAATTATATAATTATATCTATAATGGAAATAGTAATAAACAGTTTTCTGCTATAACAATGAAACTATCTGATGAATTAGTTTATGTATCATATGAAGGAACAGATGAGTTAATAAGTGGATGGAAAGAAGATTTCGAACTAGCTTATCTATATCCAATTCCATCACATATAGATGCAGTAAATTATCTAAATAAAACAATTAAACTAACAGATAAAAAGGTAATAGTTGGAGGACACTCAAAAGGTGGTAATCTTGCTTTAGTAGCAGCAATGAATTGTTATTTTTGGTTAAAAGCGAAAATAGTTAAAGTATATAGTAACGATGGACCTGGGGTATTAGAAGAAGAATTAAACTCTAGGAAAATGAGAAAGATTAAATCAAAGTATGTTCATATAATACCAAAATATAGTATTGTTGGGATGCTCTTAGGAAATGTAAATGATGAAGTTGTTTTAGCTTCTAAAAAAGGTATTCTAGCTCATGATGCACTTACATGGGAAGTAGAAGATAAACACTTTGTATCAACATCAATTGATCCTTCAAGTAAGAACTTAAGTGATATATTTGATGATTGGTTAAATGAATATAGTTTTGAACAAAGAATGGTCTTTGTAAATGAACTATTTGATTTGTTAGAAAAAAATGAAATTTATTCATTACAAGATATAAGAACAAAAGGACTACAATTTGTACTTAGTCTTATAAAAAATAACAAAGAATTTGAAGGAACTTCAAAAGAGATGATTAGACAATTAATATCATTGATATTTTATGACTATACATCAAAAATAAAAGATAAGATTAAACTGAAATAGATTAAGGGGGAATTTCGGTGGCTAATAAAATAAAAAAAATATTTAATATAAATGACTGTACAATTGAAGAATTAGAAAGTATTTTGATATTCTATAAAAAAAGAGGAAGAGTTAATTGTAATATAGAAATAGAAAGTCTAGTTAATAGATTATTTGTATTCTGCTATAAAACATCCAAATTAACTCCACAATATCCTCAAAATAATTATTGTTTATTAGGACTTGCTGATATAACAAGTAAATTAGCTAGAGAAAGTAAAAAGTATGATGAAGAAACAATAAATGCATTATATAATTATTTAGATAAGTTGCACAGTTATTACTTCAAGATATATTCAGAAAAAGAATATCTAATGCCAAATGCAGTATATGCAGTTTCTTTAATAGATAGATTAGTAACATTAGATACATTTGACAATAAGAGATTTATAGATAATCTAAGTCAAGTTACTGACAAAGTATTCGATGAAAAGTTCTCAATGTTAGAAATAAAAGATGGAATAGCAGATGAAACATTTAATGAAGACATAAGATTAATTGCTCATGAACCATATTTCTTATCAGGATTTGACATGTTTGGAATTGATATACCTAGAAATGATAAAGTACTAGATATTTATAAGACAAATATTATTACAACAGAAAGTAAATATTTAAGAAAAAAGAGAGAATGTTAACTCTTTTTTTTGTTGACACAAAAAAAGAAGGATGATACTTTAAATTTAGTAAGAAAAAGTAGGAATAAGTATGAATGAGAATAAAATAAATAGTATTTTATATAAATTATCGAAATCAAAATTTAGAAGTAGTTTTCATCTAAGAAAATATATGATTGAATATATAGATGAAAAAGGTATAGATAAGATAAAAGAGCACACCATAAATTTTATTAATGAGAAATTAGCAGATAGTAATCCTAAAAATGATGGTAAACAAACACCAACAAAAAATCATCCAACATTTATTGCTATGCATGCTTGTGCTTGTTGTTGTAGAGGATGTCTAGAAAAATGGCATAGCATTCCTAAAGGAAAAGAATTATCAAGAGATGAGAAAAATTATATATACATTTTATTAATGACTTGGATAAAACAAGAATATGAAAATAATAAATAAAGAAGGTGAAAAGCATGGATAAAAAGAAATATAAGAATAAAGTAAGCATAATAATACCATGCTATAATCAAGAAGAAAGAATAAAAAGATGTATAGATAGTATATTAAATGACAAACTAAAAGAAAAAGAAATAATAATTATTAATGATGGTTCTACTGATAAAACCCTTGATATATTAAAGACGTATGAAAATAAATATAAGAATATAAAAATTATTAATCAAAAAAATAAAGGACAAGCTTTAGCGAGAAATATTGGTTTAAAAGAATCAACTGGAGAATATATTTCATTTATAGACTCAGATGATTTTGTAGAAAAAAATTACATATACAATTTATATAAAAGTGCAATAGACAATAATTCTGATTATGTGTATTGTGATTATTACGAATATTCAAATAATAAAAATAAATATATTTCGAGTACATATACTGATAATCCAAAAAAAGTAAAGATAATTGAAAATTTTGCTCCATGGGGAAAACTAATAAGTCATGAATTAATTAATAATATTGATTTTAAATTTCCAGACTTAAAGATGTGTGAAGATATAGCAGTAATACCAATACTAGCAGTAAACAGTAAAAATGCATATCACATAAAAGAAGGATTATATTATTATAATTTAGATTCAAATTCATTAACTAGAATAAAAGAATATGATGATAAATTACTTGAGATAATGAAAATACCAGATATTTTATATAATTATTTTAAAGATAATAATTTATTAGAAGAATATAGAGATGAACTCAAATATACATTTGTACAAAATATATTAAAATACGGAGTACTTAATTTAGCAAAGCATAAAGAAAGTTTAAAATATATAAAAGAATTAAGAAAAAATATAAAAAGTAAATTTAGTAATTTATTATCTTGCAAATATTATAAGTATGACACACTATATTCTAAAGTATTAATTTTTATATCAATATATTTTCCGCCTAAAGTTCTCTATATATTAAATAAAATAAAAAATAGATAAAATGTAGTATAATATTAAAAAGGAGGAATAACTATGTTTAATTTAAAAGGAAGGGTAGCTGTTATAACAGGTGCATCATCAGGACTAGGAAAACAAATGGCAAAGGGATTTGCTGAACAAGGATGTGATCTTGTATTAATAGCACGAAGAATTGAAAGATTAGAAGAGTTGAAGAAAGAATTAGAAGAAAAAAATATAAAAGTATTACCAATAAAATGTGATGTAACAAATACAGATGAAATTAATTCTGCAGCAGAACTTGCAGAAAAAGAATTTGGAAAAGTAGATATATTAGTAAACTGTGCTGGTTCATCAAAAGATAAAGGTGTACTTGAAATGAATGATGAAGAATGGGATTTCACAATAGCAACAGATGAAACAAGTGTATTTAAAATGACTCGTGCATTTGGAAATATAATGAAGAAGAATAATTATGGAAGAATAATTAATATTGCTTCTATGTATGGTTTAGTAGGAAATGATGAAATACCAACAATTGCTTATCATACATCAAAAGGTGGAGTTGTAAACTTTACAAGAGCAGCAGCAGCAGAACTTGCAAAATACAATATTACAGTTAACTGTATTTGTCCAGGATATTTCTATACAGAGTTAACAACAGCTGTACTTGATACAGAAAAATTCCAAGAGTTTGCTAAAAGTCATGTACCAATGAAAAGATATGGAAAAGAAGGAGAACTTAATCCAGGAGTACTTTTCTTAGCAAGTGATGAAGCAAGCTATGTAACTGGAGTAATACTTCCAATTGATGGTGGATATACTTGTGTATAATTTAATACCCTAATTATTAAAATGAGGAGAATTACATGATCAAACCTAAAAAAATTATATATGATAAAACAAAAAGTGTAGAAGTTGAAAATAATTATATTGTAGATAATTATATATCTAAAGATGAAAAAATAGGCTATTCAGTAGTAAGAACGCATTTAAATGGTAAGCATCCATACATGAAAAATATAAACTCTAATAGAACATATTATTTATTAAATGGAAATGCAGATTTTTACATAGATGATGATATAATAAAAGTATCAACTGGTGAGATGATGATTATTCCAAAAGATACAAAGTATGCATTTAAAGGTGAGTTTGATGCAATATTGATTGATTGCCCAGCTTTTGATGCAAAGTATGACATCATATATGATGAGCAAATAATTGATTAAATTATTACAATTTGAAAACGAATAGCAATAATACTCAAATTACTAAAATGTGAGAATTAATACTCGCATTTTTTTTTGTGGTTTTAATTAGAAAAATAATATTATAATATAAATATAAGCAAGAAGAAAAGAATTGTTTTAGCTAAGTAGTTGGGGATTGGTGGATTAAATTTAAAGCAGAAACTATTTCTGAATATGTTATAATTGATTTAGAGAAAGAAGGATGAAGATGAAAGATAAAAAAAGTTTAATAATTTATTTTAGTAGAGCAGATGAGAATTATTCAGTTGGATACATTGAAAAAGGTAATACTGAAATAGTAGCTGAGTATGTAAAAGAAATAACTGGAGCAGATATGTTTAAAGCAGAACCAGTTGTTCCTTATGCAAAAGATTATAAAACATGTATAGAAGAAGCAAAAGAAAGAATAGGAAATGCTCCTATAAAAAATACACTTACTGACATATCACAATATGAAGTAATTTATATTATGAGTCCAATTTATTGGGGAACATATGCTCCAGAACTTGAAACAGCAATTAAAGATTTGGATTTTTCAGGAAAAACTGTAAGAATAATTACAACACATGAAGGATCTGGATTAGGTAATGTTGTATCTGATGTTAGAAAAGTTTGCACAGGAGCAAATGTTGATAGCAATGCACTAGCTATACGTGGATCTTCTGCAAAAGATTCTAAAGATATTATTGAAGAATGGATTTAAAATGAATGATACTGAAATTATAAAGAAATTATATTTGGATTTATGTGAGGCAAGTATTAATAAAGACATAGATAAATTAAATGATATATTATCTGATGATTATGTTCTTGTACATATGACAGGAATGAATCAAACTAAGGAAGATTATATTAATTCAGTAAAAAGTGGTGAATTAAAGTATTATGAATCTGTACATGAAAGCATAGATGTTACAATTGATAATAATACAGCAACAATTATAGGAAAAACAAAAACACTTGCTTCTCCATTTGGAATGAATAAAAGTTGGTGGAGACTAAGGCAAGATGTAGAAGCGAGAAAAATAGATGGAAAGTGGCTTATTACAAGTTCTAAAGCTTCAACTTATTAGGAGGATAATGTGAAAGAAAAACATGGTGGAGATTTCGGTATAGGTGCACCAAATGATGCATTTTCTAAATACTTTGTTGGAAATAGTTATTTAAATGTTTTAACAGATACAGATAAAACAAATTTACTAGTTTGTAATGTTACATTTGAACCAAAATGTAGAAATAATTGGCATATACATCATGCAACAAAAGATGGTGGACAAATTCTTATATGTATAGATGGTGAAGGATGGTATCAAGAAGAAGGAAAAAATCCTCAAAGTCTAAAAAAAGGAGATGTAGTTTGTATTCCTGCAAATGTAAAACATTGGCATGGAGCAAAAAAAGATAGTTGGTTTTCTCATCTAACGATAGAAGTACCAGGAGAAAAAACATCTACAGAGTGGTGTGAAGTTGTATCAGACGAAGAATATAATAGATTGTAGAAAGTAAGTAATGACTGTAAAGGTTATTACTTTTTTATTTGAATTTATGTATTATATATGTTATTCTTTTATTGTAATATAATAGGGTGATGATTGAGATGGAAGCAAATATTGAAGAAGAAAAGATATATATAACAAGAAGTGGAAAGAAAATAGAATGCGATATACTTTTTACATTTGAATGTGAAGAAAATAATAAAACTTATATTGGATATACAGATGGATCAAAAGTAGAAAACGGAGATGATGCTATTTATGTATCATCATTTGATCCAGTAGTTGGAACAAGTGAGTTATTTGACGTAACAACAAAAGAAGAATTAGAAATGATAGAAGAAGTTATAAAAGATATAACAAAAAAAATTAGGTAAGGTGACACATAATGTTTGATGGAAGTAATTTAGGAGAAGAAGTACTAGTAGGAACTGATGATCAAAGAAAAACACCAGAAGAAGCTTTTAAAGAAAAATTTGGAAAAGAAATAGACTATAATGAATACGAAATAGTATGGGAAAGTAGTCAAGATGAATCATATGATAACCCAATATCAACATTTAGAATAATCAGAAAAAAAACAACAGATGAAGAACTAGAAATAAGAATACAAGATTTATATAATGAGATGATTAACATGGAATCAGCTTCTGAAGAGGACATGGAATTATATGATCAACTAGTAAAAGAATCACAGCGAAGAAAAAAAATAGTTTCTGAAAAAGATGTAACAATATATCCAAGCGAAGCAAAAGAGGATTTACAAAAAGCAGATAAATCAATAGAAAACGCAAAACAAAACTTAGATGAATTATTGAAGAAAAAAGAAGAACTAGAAAAGCAAATAAAAACCAATCCTTCTGAAGAACAATCAAAAAACTTAGAAGAATTAATGAAGAATATTAAAAGTGCTAAAGACAAACTAAGTAGAGAAAAAAGAAAAAAAACAGTAATGTTAAGAGAATGTGAAGAAGCTAAAAGTATAGGATATAGCTATAAATATTATAGAGAAATAGAGAAAAAACTAGGAAAAGGAAAAATAGGAAAGATACTAGATAGTATGGGACTTTCCGATATAGCTCATAAAAAATCAAGAACTGCTAGTGAAAGAAAAATATATGAAGATGCTAGAAGAAAAATAATAAAAGAAATAGTTGATTATCAAGAAAAATCAAGTTTATCAATTGATGAGGTTATAAGTGTTCTATATACTACTGATTCAAAAGTAGAAAAAAAAGAAGAACCTAAAAAAGTAATTGCATCACCTGAAAAATTAGAAACAATAAAGAAAAACGCTAAAGAAAAAGAAAAGACAATATTAGAAGAACAAGAAAATAAAAAAGAAGATGAATATACAATTTCTGATGAAAATGTTGAAGTAGAAGTGGTTTTGAATAATAATCCACAAAAAAGAAGTATTGATGAAATAAAAACAGAATTAACACAAGATTTGGGAAAAACAGACTCAAAAAAACTTCATGCAAAAAATATAAGAGTAACTAAAAAGTTTGAAAAAATAATTCGCGATAAAATCAGTAAAGGAATAGATGTAGCTTCTTCTTTAATAAGTAATGTTCGTTTATTTATTAAAGGTAAAAAAGAGATTTCTAGAGAATTCTTCACAAAACTAGGAATGAAATTTGCAACAGGGGATACAAAGAAAATGATTGAAGAAATAAATAGGAGAATTGATTCACTACCGGACGAAGATAAAGAAGTACTATTTGAAAATTATAACAACATAAAAGCTGATAATAAATATATAGAAATCTTTAAAATTGTAGTTGCTGAGAAAAGAGAAGAATATATTGCAGAAATAAGTAGAAAGAATGAGCAAGAAAAGTATCATGATGAAGAATTACAGGCAATGTTAAATGAAGACGTAGATAAAAAAGAGCAAGTAGAAGATTATAAAAGACAAAAAGCCGCTTAAATAAAGAGAACCCTCTCTTTATTTTTTTTTTTTTGCATACATATAAATATTTTTTATAAAGATTGACTTTTTTATAAAAAAGATGTATAATAACGCGCGAGGTGAAAGGGATGGAAGATAGAGATTTAAATTTATATAAAATATTTCTAACCCTATACGAAGAAAAAAGTATATCAAAAACAGCAAATAAACTATACGTATCACAACCAGCAATAAGTTATAACCTAAAAGAATTAGAATCTCAACTTGGTTATAGTTTATTTTATAGAAATTCAAAGGGAATAGAACCAACACTAGAAGCTAAAGAATTATACTCGTATATAGCAACAGCTTTTAATATTATAAAATCAGGAGAAAAACATATAAATAGTTTAGATAACTTAAACACCGGATTAATTAAAATTGGAGTACCATCACATATAGCAGTATTCTATTTATCAACTTTTATATCAGAGTTTAGAGAATTATATCCAGGAATAAGATTTGAAATTGTTAGTAAATCAACAGATGATTTAGTAGGACTGTTAGAAACAAGAAAAATAGATTTAATAATAGATACTTTGCCAATTAATATTGAAAATAAATCTGCAAAAAAGATTATTCTTTCAAAATTGCAAAACTGTTTTGCTTATAGTAAAAGTAAATTTAAAAATTGTAAAATAGAAAAACCAGATGATTTATTAAAGTATCCATTAATTTTACCAAGTGGAAGAGCATCTATGAGAGTAAAATTAGATGAATATATGGAACAAAAGAGTATTATTTTAAAACCAGTTGTTGATTCATGGACAACAGAGTTTATGCTTGAAATGGTAAGACGTGGAGTTGGAGTAGGATACTTTTTAAAAAATGTTATTGAAACTCAAATTGATAAAGATAAATTTGAAGTAGTAACATTTGATGATTCCCTACCATCATCATCTGTATGTGCACTATACTTAGATGATTTTAAAATGCCTGTATTAAATAGATTTGTAGAGTTCTTAGTAAGTAAACAAGATAAAGAGGCAGGTAAATAATATGGAATTTTTATTACTTGATGAAGATAAAATTACAAAAGAAGATTATAAAATAAGAAAAGAACTTTACAATAAATTTGGTGAATTACCACAAGAATTTTTATCAAAAATGAGGCATTTACAACCACAAATAGGTTGCTTTAACAACTGCAGTTTTTGTAGTAAATTTGCAGTTTGTAAAAACGAATATTGGAATGAAAAAAGTATAAGAAATATTATTAGTGCAATAAAATATACTGCTAAAAAATATACCGATGGAAATATTTTACTAGCATGGGAAAGAAATGAACATAGAGTAGGAGTTAACTTTCCATATTTAGATAATGATATAGCAAGTTACATATATTTAGATAAATTTTTAAAACTTTGCTATAAAGAATTAGGGATTAAAACTCGAATATCAACAGTAGGCTTTAGTAGACATAATAAAAAATTAAATGAAATGCATAAAAAAATAGCAAACTCAGATTTAATTGATACTCTTGCTGGAGTAAGATTATCTATAACAAAATATGGAAGAGTTTGGGAATCAAAAAATAAAGTATCAATTGAAGAGTATAAACAAGATATGATTAATTTTCTTGAAATTTATAAAAATTACTATTTAAAGAATGGTTCAGGGCCAAGAAAAATGTGTGTTGAATTAAGATACAATCCATTAGTAGAAAATTCTGATGTTATAGTAACAAATTATAATAAACATTTAGTATTACAAACATCTAATTATTTATTTATATCAAAAGGAGAAAATATAAATTTAAAAGAATCTTACATAGTTGACCCATATAAACATTCACTAGAATTAAGCGAAGATGCTATTATGTTCGAAGAATATAATCTACCTAAAAAAATAGATAATGAAGAAGAATTAATTGGTTATTTAGATAATAATAATCTTGAATATAAAAGAGATGTAGAAGTATATTTATTTTCAAATACTGAAGGAATATACTATGCATTAAATCCTAAAATAGCAAATGAAGGTAATTATGGATTTAATATTTATCCGAAAACCGAATCGAGAAAAAAATCAGGTTATTTAATTACTGAAAGATTTTTATTAAATGCTATTTATGAATTTAAAAAATCGAAAGGATTAAATTTAAGAAGTATTTATACAAATTCAACTTGGGAAGATGTTTACAAAGTACTAGATATTTGTAAAAAAATAGCAGAAGAATATCTAAAAGATGGAAAGAAAGATAAATATAATTATATCAATAAGAATGTTATAGAAATGGTTGAAGTATATGTAGAAGCATTAGAAAAAGCAGGATATCCATCAGACTGTTTCTTTGATTCAAAATTTACAATAGATACAGGAACAATATGTAATTTAGGAAGAGCAATTACATTATTTAAAGGAATAACAACATACGTTAATGATCCACTTACTCCAGCACATGAAAGAAATTATGGTAAACGTTGTAGTACAATGAAAGAAGAAAATTATGCATGGAGATTAGGTTGTGGATTTAATAACAAAATAATTATTGAAAAACTTGATCTATTTAATACTGCAACACCAGAAGGACAAATATCATATAAAGATAAATTTTATATAGACAAAATGAACGAAAAAATAGATAATAATACCAAATATTTATATCCAGGAGAAAAGGAGTAATTTATGGCAATAGAATTTTATAAACAATTTGGAGAATTAGGTTATTTAGCAAATTACTCAGATTATGGATTTTATAAAGATGGTATTTTCTATAAAACAGTAGAACATTTTTATCAATCAGAAAAATATGATGAATTAGATATAAAAGCAAAAATAATTAGAGCAAAAACTGCAAAAGAGGCAGCTGCTATAGGAAGAGATAGAAATAATACTAGAATACCTAACTTTAAATTAATTAAAAAAAATGTAATGCTTGATGGAGTTTTAGAAAAATTTAGACAAAATGAAGAAATACAAAATAAACTTATTGAAACAAGAAATGAAATAATAGTAGAAAAAACAGTTGATGAATATTATTGGGGTGTAGGAAAAGATTATAGCGGAGCAAATAACTTTGGTAGAATACTAATGAGAGCAAGAAGTATTTTAAAAGAAGAAAAGTTAAAAAAGATGATTCTAGATGCCAGAAAAGGAGCATATATTTTAGGACATAATCATCCTGATTTGGACAGTATAGTATCAAGTTATATTTTAAAAAATATTTTATCTAGTTTTAATATAGATGCACACTTTTGTATATTAGATAAAGGTTATGAATACCAAGAACAAGATAAAAAGTTAATAAAAGAAGTTTTACCAGAAGAACCTGAAATAATATCTGAATTTGGAGATAAAAAAATAATTTTGGTAGATCATAATACTTTAGATGATCTTCCTAAAAATAATGTGGTAGGAGCAATAGATCATCATATTATATCAGGACAAGTTGAAAACACATTAGAAATGGAATATGCTAGTACAGGGCTTCTATTATATGATTTATTCAGACATATATATAATTTTAGTGAAGAAGAGAAATTTTTAATTGGTTTAACTGTTCTTACTGATACAGATTATTTACGTAGTAGTAGATTTAAAGAAGCAGATAAGAAAATATATGAATCGTTAAATTTAGATATAGATGTTGAAAAATTCAGAAAGATATTCCAAACAACAACAAATTTAAATGAAAGTGTTGAAAAAATAGTAGAAAATAATAGTAAAAAATATTATTATAATGATAAACCTCTAACAAGATTGTTAATATCAAGTACAAAAGAAGAAAAGGAAAAATATTTTGATATATATAAGGAATATTTACTATTACTTGATGAAGACTACTTATTAATATGGAACGATTATGATGAAAATAAAACAACAGCTTTTTATAATAATGAAGTATATGAATTTGACTTTTTTTCAACAAGTACATTTGAAGTATTAAAAGAAATAGAAAAAAAGAATATCAACAAAGAAAAGACTTATAAAAAGATATAAAAAATATTTATAGCTGGTATTAAAAATATATATTTGATTTATAAGTATATAAGTGATATTATCTTAACTGAAAAGGGGAATTATACGTTAATAATATAAGAATAGTAAATCTTAAAATATTTGCCTTTTGACTAGAATATCACTCATATTGTATTAAAAATTTCTAAGTTAAAATTAATATTTACATATTTGAAATTATTTGCTTATAATTGAAAAGGATGCGAAAGCATTCTTTTTTTGTTATAATCTATTTAGGAAGTGAAAAAATATGAAAATAGTATCATTTAATGTAGCAGGCTTTAGAGCTTGTCTAAAAAAAGGTTTTGAAGAAAATTTTAATAAGCTTAATCCAGATATAATCTGTTTACAAGAAGTAAAAGCATTAAAAGAAGAGTATGATTTCCATCCAGAAGGATATTATGAATATCTAAATCCAGCAGAGAAAAAAGGATATTCTGGAATATTAGTCTTTTCAAAAATAAAACCATTAAATGTAAGTTTTGGAATGAATATAGATGAACATGATCATGAAGGAAGAATGATTACTTTAGAGTATGATGATTTCTATTTGGTAACTGTATATGTTCCAAATGTAAAAAGAGACTTATCAAGACTTGAATATCGTATGAAATGGGAAGATGATTTCAAAGAATATTTAAAAAAATTAGAAGAAAAGAAACCAGTAATAGTTTGCGGAGATTTTAATGTTGCACATACTGAAATGGATATAAAAAATGCTAAAGCAAATATTGGAAATGCTGGATTTACTTATGAAGAAAGAGATAAATTTACCAAATTATTGGAATCCGGTTTTATAGATACATTTAGATATTTTAATCCAGATGAAAAAAATAAATACTCTTGGTGGAGCTATATGGGACATGCAAGAGAAAAAAATATTGGTTGGAGATTGGATTATTTTATAGTATCAAAAAATTACATTAATAATATAAAAGAAAGTATTATATATGATGAAATACTTGGAAGTGATCATTGTCCAATAGGACTAGAAATAAAGTGATTTACATATCTTTACAATTATGATAGTAATTTAGTGACCTAGTAGAAAAACATATATGATATACTATAAAGTAGTAAAGTATAGGTGTGAGATATGAAAAAAGGTAAAGTTAATAATAAAGAATTAAAGACAAAAAAGAAAAAAAGCGATATAAATGATATTAACAATAAAAATAATGTGTTAATTAAAGGAGTTGCAGCAACTTTTTTAGGTTTCTCTATAATAATTATTATTATAATGATTGGTGTACTTTTATATACAAATTATAAAATGCCAATATTTTAAGAATACATTGATATTTATCAATGTTTTTTTTATAATAATTTTAAAGTTTTAATATTTTTTTAATAAAAGTACTATACAATGTTAAAGAGGTGAGTTTATGAGAATATTAGTAGTTGAAGATGAAGAATCACTTGCAGATTTAGTAAAGACAAGACTTACAAAAGAAAAATTTTTAGTAGATGTAAGTTTAGATGGAGAAGAAGGCTTATATAATGCTTTATCAGATATTTATGATTTAATAATTCTTGATGTAATGTTACCATATGTTAATGGATTTGAAATATTAAAACAAATAAGAGAAAATAATATTAATACTAAAGTAATAATGCTTACTGCAAAAGGAGAACTTAATGATAAACTAGAAGGCCTTTTAAATGGAGCAGATGACTACATGACAAAACCATTTCATCTAGAAGAATTAGTAGCTCGTGTAAATATTCAATTAAGAAAAGGAAATGACAATGTAGTAAAAGATATTCTTGAATATAAAGATTTGAAATTAAATCTAAAAACATCAACTATAGAAAGTAAGAAAACAGGTGAAAATATTGAAATAGGTAAAAAAGAATTCCAACTTCTAGAATATTTAATAGAAAATGCTAATATAATAGTTTCTAAAGATCAAATATATGATAAAGTATGGGGAATTGAAAGAGAAACAGAATCTAACAATCTAGAAGCTTATCTTTCATTTATTAGAAAGAAATTTAAAGCAATTGGAACAAATGTAACAATAAAAGCAATTAGAGGAATGGGTTATAAGTTGGAGGAAAAAGAATGAAAAAACTAAAAAATAAGTTATTTTTCACCATTTTTACAATATTAACAGTTTTTTCTATTTCAGTATTATTTATATATAATTATCAAAATTATAGAAACTCTTATAAAAGCATAGAAGATAATTTGAAAAGAATGGACATAGATAAAACAAAAGAAAATAGAGATAACTTTTTTGAAAAAGAAAAAATAGAAAAAAAGGAACCAGAAGAAGCTTTTGAAAAAAAAGAACCATTAGAAGAAAGAAAGTTTATTGATGCAACTATTTATACAATAATTTTAGAAGATGGAAAAATAAATAGTATAGTAAGTCATTCAGAAAATGAAACAGATACAGAAGAAATAGAGAAAGTTGCTGAAAAAATCCTAAAAGATAATAATAAAGAAAAACATATTGGAAATCTTTATACTAATAAATACTCATATAGTTATACAAAAGATAATAATTTAATAATAATAGATAATTCAAAAATTAATAGTAATTTAAAACATTATTTAAATACATCAATACTCTTATTTATTTTGTTAGAATCATTAATAATTACAATATCAATTCTACTTACAAAATGGATAATCAAACCAGTAATTGAAGCATTTGAAAAGCAACAACAATTTATCGCAGATTCATCACATGAATTAAAAACACCACTTGCTGTCATAATGGCATCAAGTGAAGCACTAGAAAATGATATGAGTGAAAAGAAATATTTAGATAACATAAAAAATGAATCTGAAAGAATGAATAAATTGATACTAAATTTACTTGATTTAGCTAAAATAGAAAATAATACTAAAAAAGAACTAAGCGTAAATAATTTATCAAAGATAGTAGAAAAATCATCACTAACTTTTGAAAGTTTATGTTTTGAAAAAAATATAGAATTAGAATCCAATATAGAAAATAATATAAAAATAAAATGTGATAGTGATGAGCTAAAAGAATTAATGTCAATATTATTAGATAATGCAGTTAAACATACAAATAGTAAAGGAAAAATAAAAGTTAATTTAAAGAATGATAAAAGTAGTATAATTCTTGAAGTACAAAATGAAGGAGAACCTATTCCAAAGGGAGAAGAAGAAAAAATATTTGAAAGATTCTATAGGGTTGATAAAGCAAGAAATAGAAAAGAAAATAGATATGGTTTAGGACTTGCTATTGCTAAAAAAATAGTAGAAAATCATAATGGAAAAATAAATGCAAAATCAGAAAATGGTTATACTACATTTAGAGTAGTCTTAAAAAAGAAGTAAAAAAAATATTTTTTTACTTTTTTAATTTTCATTTAATATTTAGTTAGTACTATATAGTTGTAAATGAAAGGAAGGTGATTTAATAGAAAGAAAGATTACAACTTTGACTTACAATTTTAAAAATTGTTTATATAAATGAAAGGAAGGAAAAATGAAAAATAAAAGATTAATAAAAAATATAATAATGATATCTTTAATTATTGTATTGATTGGTGGAACATATTTTACTATGTACAAGGCAAATAAAAGTATTTCTGCACAAGAAAGTAATTCACAAAGTATAAGTGGAAACAATATGCCAGAAATGGGCGGAAATAATGATATGAGAACTCCACCTGATATGAATGGAAATAGTGAAAATAATATGACTCCACCAGATAATAACGGAGAAAACAGTCAAAACTCTGATGAAAATACACCACCAGAAATGCCTAATAATGATGGAAATAATAATGAGAACAATAGTAACAACAACAATAGAAGAAGACCAGGTGAAAATGGTAATAATGAAAGACCTAATAAAAGACAAGAAAATGAAATAAGTGAGAATAATGATTCAAATGTAACATCAATGAATAATGATGAAAATGTGAATAATGATAATAATATGACTCCACCAGATATGAATAGTGATGGTGGAATGGGAAATAAAGGTGGAAATGGAATGACTCCACCAGATATGAATAATAATACAAGTAGTAATGAAAAAAGTATTGGAACAATTTATTATGTAATTTTTGGATTAGAAAGTTTAGTTATTTCGTTGTTAATTATGTATTTAATTATGTCTGGATTTAATAAAAAAACTTTTAAAGAAACATTTACATCAAAAGATAAATTATTAATATGCATATTAAGTACAATAATTCTAACAGGATGTTTAACTTACACTGAAGGATATTTAACTAAAAATGTATTAAAAAGCTCAAATGAAACTACCAATAATACAAGCGAAAATAGTAATGTTAAAGTAAGCGGAAAAACAACAGTAGAAAAAGAAGAAACATTAAGTGGAAAAACAATTAAAACAAATGCATCAGATGAAAGTGCAGTACTAGTACAGAATGGTGGTAATTTAACTTTAGAAAATGCAACAATTAATAAAGCCGGAGGAGATAGTTCTAACACAGAAAATTCAGAATTTTATGGAGTTAATGCCGGAATTCTTGTTACAAAAAATTCAACAGCTACAATAAAAAATACAAAAATAACAACAAATGCAAAAGGAAGTAATGCAGTATTCTCAACAGGAGAAGATTCAAAAATCTATATTAGTGATTCAACAATTACCACAACTGGAGAATCATCATCAAGAGGATTAGATGCGACATATGGTGGATATATAGAAGGTGATAATTTAACTATAACTACTCAAGGAGGAAGCTGCGCTACACTTGCAACAGATAGAGGAGAAGGAACAGTAAAAGTAAAAAACTCAATATTAGAAACAAATGGTAGTGGTTCACCAGTAATATACTCAACAGGAGATATTCAAATAACAAAAACAAAAGGTGTTGCTAACGGTTCACAAATGGTAGTAATTGAAGGTAAAAATAGTGCAACTGTATCTAATTCAACACTAGAAGCAAGTGGAAAAGGAAATCGTGGAGAAACAGATCAAGCTGGAATAATGATATATCAATCAATGAGTGGAGATGCAAGTGAAGGAACAGGAACATTCACAGCAAAAAATTCAAGTTTAACCATTCAAAAAAATTCAGATAACTATAAAACAGCACCAATGTTTTTTATAACAAATACAGATGCAGTAATTAATTTAGAATCAACAACATTAAATTATGGAAGTAATATATTAATTAGTGCTAAAGGAACAAGTGAATGGGGAACAGAAGGATCTAATGGAGGAAACGTAACATTAAATGCAACAAAAGAAAATTTAGAAGGAGATATAGAAGTAGATAAAATATCAGAAGCAACAATTAATTTAACAAATTCAACATATAAAGGAACAATAAATAAAGATAACACAGCAAAAAACATAACACTAAAACTAGATAAAAATACAAAAATCACCTTGACGGGTGACTCATATGTAACAAGTATTGAAGATGAGATAGATGATTACTCTAACATAGACTTTGGTGGATATAAATTATATGTTAATGGAAAAAGTATAAATTAGATGACTAAATAAGAATTCATATTATTACAAGAATTCTTATTTTTTGTTAAAAAAAAGTAAAATATCTTGTAACAAGAACAAACGTTTGATATGATTAACCTGGAACATTTAGTTGTTGAGTGTCTACCTCCAATCCAACACAGAGAGGAGGTTTGAGAGAATGAAAAAACGTGAATACAACATAAAGTTGCTTCGCTACATATCACTCATTTTACTACTCTTAACCTTATTGGTTTTAGTAATAAAAAAATGACACTTAAGTCTATGACTTAAATGTCTAACTAAGAAATTTGGGTAGACATTCAACTCGAGAAAACTGAATGTTCCCTTTTTTATTTTATGCAATTTTCCTTGCTAAATAAATAATATCATAAATTATCATATTTGTCCATACCAACAAATTAGTAAAACATCTTGTAATAAGAACAAATGTTTGATATAATTAACCTGGAACATTTAGTTGTTGGATGTCTACCTTCTTATCTTCTAGAAGAAAGGAGGTTTGATAAAATGAAAACTAAAACTTTTATCGTAAAAGTTTTAAACCTCATATCTATCATTTTATTTCTTTTAATCATTCTGATTATAGTAATAAAAAAAGGCATCTAATCTTCACAGATTAAATGTCTAACCATAAATTAGGTGGACATTCAACTTGGAAAAACTGAATGTTCCCATTTTCATTATATGCAAGATTTCTTGCTAAATAAATAATATCATAAATAATCATATTTGTCCATACCAACAAATTAGTAAAATATTTTGATAATATGAAAAAATGTTTTGTATAATTAACCTGGAACATTTAGTTGTTGGATGTCTACCTTCTTATCTTCTAGAAGAAAGGAGGTTTGATAAAATGAAAACTAAAACTTTTATCGTAAAAGTTTTAAACCTCATATCTATCATTTTATTCCTTTTAATCATTCTGATTATAGTAATAAAAAAAGGCATCTAATCTTCATAGATTAAATGTCTACACATTAATTTGGTGGACATTCAACTTGCAAAAACTGAATGTTCCCATTTTTATTATATGCAAGATTTCTTGCTAAATAAATAATATCATAAATAACCATATTTGTCCATACCAACAAATTAGTAATAAAACTAATTTGTTTTATATTTTTGTGAATAAAAATTAACAAAATTAGCAAAATAAAAAAGAAAGAAAAGTTCGTGAAATGTGTAG
>DLOU01000062.1 GCA_002477275.1 Caryophanales bacterium UBA7476 | reverse complement strand
TTTATTTTGTCAACAGTCTGAGATAAAGCATTAAGCTTTATCTTTTTTTAATTCATACCTGTAATTTGATAAATGTCAATCTTAGTATCACTACTTGTTCTACTAACAGCACATACATAGATTTCTCCATTATAAATCGATATACCTTCAGCTTCATGTTTAGTTCTACCTAAGCCAGTATAATATTTAGTTAAATCAATAGTTGCAGTTTTAACTTTAGTACCAGTAGTAACATCATATTTCGAGATTACAAAAGCTCCTCCTATTTCACCTGTCCAAATATATAAATAATTACCATCAAGTTCAACACCTTGTTTACTATCTGTTGTTTTAAACGTACTAATTAATGAACCAGTCTCTTGAGCTTTTAATCTACTAAGTGAATGAAGGTATACTGTCTTTCCTGATACAAAAGCCACTCTATTATTTGCTTCATCAACTGCTATTTCAGGATTAATTAAATAATTTGAATTAGAACCTACTGATTTTACTTTTGAATAAAAGCTTGACTCATTAACAGAACCATTTGATAAATAATTAGTTCTATCAAGTAACAAGCTGAATTTACCATTACTATCAAATGCAATAGATTTTTCAGGATAAATAGTATCTCCATTAGAAGTAAATTTATTATATCCAAATCCTCTATATCCAGCCATAGACATATCAAAATCAGAACTATATTGTGGAGTTGGGAACATATTAAAATACATTTGATCTATCTTAGAACCATCACCTAAAGAAACAAAATCAGAAGCGACATCAAATGATTGTGCATGACCTGCATATTCAACTTTTACATATTCTGTAAGATTTGAACTTCTAGTCACACGATATATATAGTTTCTAGAAACTCTAGCAAGCTCAGAATCAACTTCTGGTGTTTTTGTCCAAGCACCGTCTTTTGCATAATTAAAATAAACATACTTACTTGTAATAGCAAAGTTTTGTGGAGAAATCATTCCATAATCAACTATGCATCTATAAAGTTTCAAACTACTATCAGTTGTTGTGTAATTACTTGTCGACATTAAGTTTGAAGAAACATTACATTCTGTTATTCCAGAAAAATTAGGAAGCCAGTGCGCAGTTAAAGTAGTATTAGAAGTAACTTTTGTACTGAAATCATACTTATTATCTCCTAATTTCCAATAAGCAAGTCTATTACCTATTTTACTAACACCTGTGTAATTAGTAGCAGTTCCATTATAACTAACTGTTTGTGTAGCAACAACATTATTATCATCCTTAAATGTTACAGTATATTTATTAATTGTCCATGATGCTTTAAGCGTAATAGCACCAGTTACTTTTGTACTAAAATTATAGTTTGCTCCATTAAGTGTCCATCCATTAAACGTATATCCTGTTTTTGTTGGATTAGTTGGCTGAGTAGCAACTCCATTATGAGAAACTGTTTGTGAAGCTATACTCGTTCCACCATCTGAATCAAATGTAACTGTATACTTATTTAGTACCCATGTAGCTTTTAATGTAATATTACTTGTAACTTTACTTGAAGAAAAAGAGTATATTGAACCATTTAATGCCCACCCACCAAATGTATATCCTGTCTTTGTTGGAGCAGTTGGTACAGTAGCATATGCATTATAATTAACTGTTTGTGAAGCTACACTACTTCCTCCATCACTATCAAATGCAACTGTATATTTGTTAATTGTCCATGTTGCAGTTAATGTAATATTATTAGTTATCTTAGTATTAAAATCAAAACTTTCTCCATTTAACGTCCATCCACTAAATGTATATCCTGTTCTTGTTGGATTTGCTGGTTTAGTAACTGTTCCATTATAACTAACTGCTTGTGATAATACACTACTTCCACCATTACTATTAAATTTAACAACATAGTCTCCAGCTATCCATACTGCTTTTAATGTAATTGACCCAGTTATCTTAGTATTAAAATCAAAACTATTTCCATTAAGTGTCTATCCGGCAAATATATATCCTGTTTTTGTTGGGTTTGCTGGTTCTTCGACTGTTTCATTATGACTAACAAGAGCAGTTTCTACACTACTTCCTCCATTACTATCAAATTCAACAGAATAATAATTAATAACCCATTTTGCTTGTAATGTAATTGGACTAGTTATTTTTGTATTAAAATCAAAACTATTTCCATTAAGCATCCATCCGGCAAATGTATATCCTATTTTACTAGGGTTAGTAGGTTTAGAAGCTGTTCCATTATAATTAACTGATTGAGTTGAAATAACAGTGTCACCATCTTTATAAGTAACTGTATATTTATTTGGATTCCAACTAGCCTTTAAAGTTATATTACTGTTTACTTTAGTACTAAAACTATATTTTACACCATTTAATAACCATCCATTAAAAGTATACCCAGTTTTAGTAGGATTAGAAGGTCTATAAGCAGTTTCATTAGAATTAACTATTTGATTTAAAACAGCTGTTCCTCCATCACTATCAAATTTTACAACATAAGTAACTACTTTAGGTTTTGTAGTAGTAGTTGAAGTATTTGATGAATTTGTCTGAGCTGGCTTATTAGATTGAGTATTTGTTTGAGGGTTAGTTTGATTACTTGCAGGTTTATTAGGTTGAGTATTTGTTTGAGGATTAGTTTGTCTATTATTATCTTCTCTATAAGATGTAGGATTATCTTTCTTATCTGAAGTATTTGTAGTTACATCTGAAGTAGTTTTTGAATCTTCATTTTCAGAATCTTCTTTCTTATCATCTTCATCAGATGTAGTACTTTCTTCTTTTGAATCATCTTCAGTATTAGTATCACTTTCAGACTTTTTAGGAAGTTCATCATAATAATAGTCATCATCTTTATTATCATCTTTAGAGATTGTTACTTCATTACCATCATTTGCATTATTTTTTTCATTAACAAAATGATTAACAGTAACTGAACCACCTACTATTAATGCAATAACAATACCTATTATTAAAACTTTCTTTTTCATGCCTATCACCTTTACATAAAATATACCACATTTTATTGTAAAGATAAACGTAAAAAGATGTAAATATACAAATATTTACATCTTTTTGCTTTTGATTAACACTTTTTCAAAATATTTCTTGCCAAATATATTATTTAAAGTATTACTTTTATGAACAATTATAAAGTATACCAAACCACCTACAAACGTATAACAAATAATAATTGGAATATTTAGTATTCTATTCAAAGAATAATTAGGTATAACAAATCTAAGAAGTATTATTGAAATACCCATAAATAAAGTAGAAAAGATTATATTAATTCCCTCCTTAAGGGTATTCTCATAATTAATGTTAAACTTTCTCTGTAGCACAATTAAACATATAACAGCTGAAACAAAATAACCTATTATAGTTGAACTTATACTTCCATAGTATGGAGGAAGTCCCATTTTATTGAAGCTATTCATTAAGGAAACATTTAATAATAATTTAATTAAAAAGCCAATTATCAAACTAGTATATATTGTTTTATAATCTTTAAACACCTGTAAAATAGTAATAGTAACTGTAAACAAACTAGCAAATAAAGCTATAAATATAAAATATGCAAATACGGATGGACCATAAGTACTATTACCATAGAACAATATCCAAACAGGTCTAGAAAGTAGACTTAAACCAACAGTCATAGGAACTACAAAAACTAATAACATCTGAAGAGTTTTATTAACTTTCTTATTTATTTCTTCCTTATCCTTTTCAATAAAACTTTCTGTAAGAGTAGGAATTAAACTTACAATAATACCAGTAGAAATAGATCCAATAATCATATTAAACTTAGAACCCCAGGTAGACATTATACTCATTATTTCTTCAGCCTGAGCAAGTGAGTAATCTTTCATACTTGCAATAGTTTTTACTACTGTAGACATATCTATAAAATCATACATTGTCTTAAAAACATCAATCATTATAAATGGTATAGCATAAATTATAATTTTTCTAATTATTTTCTTATTACTAATTTTAGGTTCTTTAACATTTAAATTTTTTCTAGTTATTTGTCCTTTGTTCTTACGAACTACTTTAAATAAATATACAAATGCAACGAATGCTCCAAGAGTAGCTCCAAAAAGAGCTGTACCTACAGTAGTATCTAAAGAAGTATGAAATACATAAACAGATAAAAGTGAACCAAATATAATTAGTGTAACTCTTACAATTTGTTCCAAAACATTAGATATAGATGTTGATTTTAAATACCTATGTCCTTCTAAATAACCTCTATAAACACTTAAAATTGGAACAATTAATATTGCTGTATCTATTACTCTTATAACATGAGTAACATCATCTATTGTGTTTCCTCCAGTTAAATCGCCAAGAATAAGTTTAGCAACCAGTGGAGCAAAAACAAACAAAAGAATAAAACATATTAGTCCCATTAAGATAGATATTTGTTTTGCTATTCTAAACGTTCTTTCTTTTGTCTTATAATATCCAAGTGTATGATATTCACTAACTGTTTTACTAATAGCAAGAGGAATACCAGCAGTAGAAAGCGCTAAAAAGAATGAATAGATAGTATAAGCATAACCATATAAAGCTCCACCCTTTTCCTTTACAATAGCATAAAAAGGAATAACATAAAACATTCCCAATATCTTGCTGATAACTATTCCAAAAGTAGTAATAAATGCACCTTGTACAAATCCACTTTTAGAAAGTCTTTTTTTCTTAAACATTATGCTAATCACTTCCTAACTACCTTGTAACTAAATAATATCACAAAAGAAAAAATGGGTAAACTAATAATAAATTATCATTGCTGAAAAACAATAAATTTGATCCTCACCAGATACGGAAGTTGATACTTGATATTTAATATCCCACACTTCTCCTTCAAGTTCATTTAAAAATGAGTTTATTTCTTCCTCTAAATCTTTTTCATCTTCTAAATCAAAAAGTTTAACTTTCATAACATCACCAATTAAACTATAAATAAATAATAATTAAAAAAATGTCTATTATTGTAAAAGTAAAAAAAATTGATGAAACAATAAACAAATATATGATATATTAAAAAAAAGGAGGAAAAAAGAATGAATGAGGAGAAAAAAAATAAAAACGTATTGCTTAATTTGATTATAGGATTATTAATTGGTGCAGTTATTAGTGGTGGTTCCGTATTCTTAATTATGAGAGGTAATGCTAAAAATAATAATAATTCAGATACAGATAAAAAAGAAGCTGCTAATACAATTGATAATAAAAAAGAAAAAGAAACTAACACAAGCAATAACAATAATGAAGTTGAAAAACCAAGTACAAACCAAACAACAACACAAGCAACTACACAAACAAGTAATAAACAAAAATGCTACGGTACATATTATGTAAACGGAGATAAAAATAGCGGAGTATATATATTAAAAGAAGATGGAACTTATGTAGTTGAAAATAAAGAAGAAGCAGGTGTATTTACAATAAATGAAAATACAATAACATTTATTATAAGAAAACATACAACTGGTCCTAGAGATGAAGATCCCGTTTTTACTGATCCAAAAAGTTATTTAATATCTGATGATTGTTCTAGAATTAGATTAACAGATTCTGGAGTTCATGTATCAGCTACTTTAGATAAAGTAAATTAAAAAAAACACTTCAAAAATTTGAAGTATTTTTTTATTTTACAACAATGTTAACTATCTTTCCTTTAATAACGATAAACTTAACTATTTCTTTTCCATCGATATGCTTTTTAACATTTTCAACTTGTAAAGCCTTCTCTTTAATTACATCTTCTTCTTCATCTTTATTAATAGAAATAGTTCCACGTACTTTACCATTTACCTGAACACCAATTTCTATTTCATCTTCGACAATTTTAGATTCATCATAAACTGGCCACTCTGATTCACAAATTGGTTTTTCACCAATTGCTTCATTCATTTCCTCAGTAATATGTGGTGCAAATGGATTAAGAAGTGTTAATAACAATTTATAATCAGCTTTAGTAACTACATCTTGTTTTTCATATTCATTAACCATTATCATTAATGCTGAAATAGCAGTATTAAATTTAAGAGTTAAAATATCGTTTTCAACTTTCTTAATAGTCTTATTAGCAAGTACTTCATTAGTATATTCTTTTGAATCAGTAATACTATCTTTTAGTTTAATAACTCTATCTAAGAATCTCTTACATCCTCTTAAAGAATCAATATTCCAAGCTGCATCTTGTTGATAATCACCAATAAACATTTCATATACTCTTAATGTATCAGCACCATATTCATTTACTATATCATCAGGATTAATTACATTTCCTTTAGACTTAGACATTTTAAGTCCATCAGGTCCTAAAATCATACCATGACTTACACGAGTATCAATCATTTCACGATTAGGAACAAGTCCATAATCATTAAGCATTTGAACCCAGAATCTTGCATAAAGAAGGTGTCTAGCAGTATGTTCCATACCACCATTATACCAATTAACTTTATTCCAATATTTCATAGCATCCATTGAAGCAAACTCTTTATCATTATGTGGATCCATAAATCTTAAGAAATACCAAGATGAACCAGCCCATTGAGGCATAGTATCAGTTTCTCTCTTAGCATCACCACCACACTTAGGACATTTACAATTTACCCAATCAGTAATTTTAGCAAGTGGGCTTTCACCATTATCAGTTGGTTCATATTCTGCAACATTTGGAAGTACTAAAGGAAGTTCTTCTTCAGGCATTGGAACCCATCCACATTTAGGACAATCTATCATTGGAATTGGTTCTCCCCAGAATCTTTGTCTAGAGAAAATCCAATCTCTCATCTTATAGTTATTAACACGTCTTGCTATACCTTTTTCTTCAAGCATCTTAGTAATAGCTTCTTTAGCTTCTTCAACAGTTAAACCATCAAATTCACCACTATTTAAAAGTTTAGCTCCTTTTCCAAGATAACTACCTTTTTCATAAGCACAGTTTTCTACATCTGCACCTTCTCCATCAATAACTTGAATCATTGGTATATCATGAGCTTTAGCATATTCAAAATCTCTTTGATCATGACTAGGAACAGCCATTACAGCACCAGTTCCATAACTTCCTAATACAAAGTCACCTAGATAAACAGGAACTTCTTTACCAGTAACTGGATTAATAGCTTTAATACCCTTAACTTCTACACCAGTTTTACCTTTGTTAAGCTCTGTTCTATCCATATTAGATTTGGACATAGTCTCTTCAATATAAGCTTCTACTTCTTCTTTATTTTCAACTCTTGGCATTAATTCTTTAATTAATTTTCCATCTGGAGCAATTACAAAGAATGTAATACCATATATAGTCTCAATACAAGTAGTAAATATAGAGAACTTACCTCCACCAACTATATCAACATCAACTTCTACACCAGTAGATTTACCTATCCAGTTAATTTGTCCAAGCTTAACTTTATCAGCAAAATGAGTATCATCAAGACCATTTAATAAATCTTCAGCATAATTACTCATTCTAAGCATCCATTGACTCTTTTCTTTTTGAATAACTTTAGTTCCACATCTTTCACATTCTCCACCTTGAGAATCTTCATTAGAAAGAACTGTTTTACAATTTGGGCACCAATTTACTGGCATCTTCTCCTTATAAGCCATACCATGTTTATAAAATTGTAAGAATTGCCATTGAGTCCATTTATAATAATCTGGATCAGTTGTAGAAAATTCACGAGACCAATCAAAAGAAAATCCCATTTTTACCATTTGTCCTTTAAAAGTCTTAATATTTTCCTCAACTGCTTCTTTTGGATGAATATGATTCTTAATAGCATATTGTTCAGCTGGTGCACCAAAAGCATCAAATCCCATAGGAAATAATACATTATCACCTTTCATCCTTCGCATTCTAGCCATAGCATCATGTGCAGTATAACTTCTTACATGACCTACATGAAGACCAGAACCACTTGGATAAGGAAACTCAACTAAAACATAATAAGGTTTCTTTTTTGAACCATTAACAGCTTTAAAAGTTCCATTCTTATCCCAATATTCTTGCCATTTTTTCTCTATTTTAGTAAAATCACTCATTTTCTCTTCCTTCTTTCATTTTGTATTTTTTTATTACAATATTTTGAAAATAATAAATAACTCAAAAATATTACAGGCAGTATCATTACTACAGCAAGTATAATACGTACAACCCCAATGTTTGAGAAACAACTAATAGTAATAATAATAGAAACATCTAAACTAGATATTAAAGAAATTTGTTTAATTAGTTTTTTATAATTAAGTTTAGAAATGTCTACTTTAAAATAATTCTCCAGGAGTGTAACTTCAACTGGAACTTTTTTCTTTTTACCCTTCTTTTCTTTATTTACAATTGAATAAACAAAATAGACAAGAACAAAAGTCAAAACAAAAACTATTATTTCAAATATAATTCTATTTTTCATATATCCTTGTATGATATATATAG
>DLOU01000050.1:13117-28120 GCA_002477275.1 Caryophanales bacterium UBA7476 | reverse complement strand
TATTTCTATACATAAATAACACCTACTTTCTATAACTATTCTTCTAAGAAAATTATATCAAAAAAAAAACTATAATACAATAAAAATAGCGTGATTTTCGCAAAAAAATCAATGCATTTTTGCATTGATTTTAATACTTAATTTTTTTCTTTCCAGATTTAATTTCATTTACTAAAATGTTATCATCTTCAAGAAGATATTTAACAATAACTGTTCCTTTTTTCTTACCAACTTTTGATGCATTTTCATTTGTAATATATGTTTTCATTACTTTAACCTTTTCTTTTCCAGTTAAATAATTAAATATATCAGTTGTATCATAAGTTTTTACCTTAGTTGTTTGTTTCTTACTATCTTTTTTATTATCTTTCTTACTATTATTTTCATTATTTAAATTATCATAATAATTTAGAACTTCATAAGGATTTGAAACAACATATTTATCATATATAGCAACAAATTTATTTTTACCAGTTTTCTTAATGCTTTGTAATTGATATTTAACTATTTTAGTAGCAGCAATATCTGCATAACTAAATGAACTTTTATCAATAGTGAATTTCTTTTCACCTGGATCATAAGAAATATTCTTATCAAGCATATCTGGAGTAATACCTATTTTTTCTATTTCTTTTGTACTAAAAGTCTTATTAAAGACACTTTCAAGTAAAGTTTTCATCTTACTTAATGTCAAAGATGTTTTATCATTTTCATTATAATTATATTCCATAGCATAAATTATATATGAAGATAGTTCTGCTTTTTTAACATTTTCTATTTCTTCCATATAGCTCATAACTATTTCACTATTTTTCTTTAATTCTCTTTCTTCAATAGATGATAGTTTTCTAGAACTAGAAACAATTATAATAATAGCAATAACAATAAATAGTGCTGCTATTACACCTAAAAACACCTTTCTATACTTTTTATTAATCCATATTTTCTTATACAAAGTTGAAATTTTTTTCCCAATTTTCTTTAAATTAATTTTAAATTTACCATTATTTTTTTTCATAATCTTACCTCTACAATTATTGTAACATATTTTTTTTAAGCTGAAAAGAATTTTTTAAAATAATGAAAGTTGATTTGAATCTGGTAGATCTTTAAGTATTCCCATTTCTTTCATTTTTTCAATAAGTGTACCTGATACTTTGCCTCTAATTTGTACATCTTCAATACTTAAGAAAGGTTTATTTTCTCTTTCTTTTACAATGTTTTTAGCAACTGTATCACCAAGTCCTGCAATTGAATTAAATGGTGGATATATCTCAGTATCATTCTTAACTTTCCATACAATTGCTTCACTTTCATATAAATCAACATTTAAAAATTTTATTCCGCGAGCTGTTGCTTCTAATGCAACTTTTAAACTTTCAGCTTGTCCATTTTCTTTATTAGACGCTTCATAACCTTTTGCTTGAATATCTAATAAAGTTTGTTTTATTTTATCATATCCCCCTATCATAGCTTCTACATCTACATCAGTTGCTTTAGATGAATACCATGATGCATAGAAATAAACTGGCATATGTACTTTATACCAAGCAATTCTAAATGCTGAAATAACGTATGCCGCTGCATGTGCCTTAGGGAACATGTATTTAATTTTTTGGCAAGAACCAATAAACCAATCAGGAATATTAGCATCTTGCATAGTTTTAACATGTCCTTGCCATGTTTCTGGATCTTTACTAGCTCTTCCTTTACGAACAAATTCCATTATTTTAAATGCTTTAAGTGGAGCAACTCCATTATACATTAGATAAACCATAATATCATCACGACAGCCAATTGTATCTTTAAATGGAACTATATTGTTCGCAATTAAATCTTGCGCGTTTCCAAGCCAAACATCAGTACCATGTGATAAACCTGAAATCTTAATTAACTCACCAAAAGATGTTGGTTTAGTATCTTCAACAAGTTTAATTGTAAATGGAGTACCAAATTCTGGTATACCAAGTGTTCCAGTATTACACATAATTTGTTCTTTAGTAACCCCTAAAGCATCAGTTGAAGTAAATATACTCATTGTAGCCTTATCATCTAGTGGAACTTTCATAATATCAGTTCCAGATTGTAATTGTATTAATCTAAGCTGAGTAGGATCTGAATGTCCCAAAATATCAAGTTTTAAAACACATTGATCAATAGCGTGGTAATCAAAGTGTGTAGTTCTCCATTCAGCAGTTGCATCTTCTGCAGGAAATTGGAATGGAGTAAAATCAAACACTTCCATATAATCAGGAATAACAACTATTCCTCCAGGATGCTGACCAGTAGTTCTTTTTACTCCAGTACATCCCATAGAAAGTCTTTCAACTTCTGCAGTTCTTATATCTTTTTCATGTTCTTCTGCCCAACCTTTAACAAATCCAAAAGCGGTCTTATCAGCAACAGTACCAATAGTACCAGCTCTATAAACATTATCTTCCCCAAACAATACTTTAGTATATGCATGAGCACTTGCTTGATTTAAATCTGAGAAATTCAAATCAATATCTGGAACTTTATCTGCATTAAATCCAAGGAAAGTTGCAAACGGCATATCCTGTCCATCTTTAATCATAGGAATATGACAATTAGGGCACTCTTTGTCAGGAAGATCAAATCCAGAAGAATAATCAGCTCCATATGGATCACCATTTTCATCTTCAAAAATACTAAGTTTACATTTATCACATCTATAATGTGCAGCAAGAGGATTAACTTCAGTAATTCCCATCATAGTAGCAACGAAACTAGATCCAACAGATCCACGGGAACCAACAAGATAACCTTCATCATTAGAGTGTTTAACAAGTCTTTGAGCAATTAAGTAAATAGGATCAAATCCTCCACCAATTACTCCACCCATTGCTTTAGATGTAGCTTTTTCAAGTGCTTTTTCATCTAGTTCTTCTTCACTAGTTCTTTTAACATAATCACTTACAAATTCAGATACTTTTCCTTTACCAGATAAAATAATATCATGAAGCATTTTATGAGACTTAACATTAAATTCTTCTTTAGATAAATTTTCCTTTTCTAAATTTTCTTTAATTATTTTATAAACAATATCTCCATAAAGTTCTGTTGCAATACGTTCCTCTATTGAGTATGGAAGTGGATCTCCATACCAATCACCGGCTTTAGTATAAACTAAATCAGTTACAACAACAGGACAATCCAAATAACTATTACCATCATCAGCTTTAACTCTAGGTGAAAATGGAATTCCACCAGTATCAATAATAACTTCTATTATATCAACCATATCCGCAATCTTATTAGGATTTTCTATAACTAATTTATGTATAAGTAAATCATCTTCTAAAAATTTAAAATCATTAAGCATTTCTTCAGTAGTTCTAAAATGATTAGAAGGTATTTCTTTTATATTATTACGTGCAAGTGGATGACGTCCTCCACCAGGAACTTTTTGATTTACTATTATTTCACGGTAAATTTTGTCTTCTCTATTAATATGATGAACATCTCCAGTTGCAACAATTAGTTTTCCAGCTTCTTCAGTAACTCTAATTATTTTCTTTAAATGATGAGAAAGTTCATACTCATTAGAAAAATCTCCACTTTGTATTAAATGTCCATAACATTCAAGTGGTTGAACTTCTACGTAATCATAAAATCTAATTATATTTGTAAGTTCTTGATCAGCTTTGCTTCTTGCCTGTAAGAATACTTCACTCTCATAACAACCACTACCAACTAGTAACCCTTCACGATTATTTTCTATTTCACTACGAAGAATTCTTGGTGTTTTATATAAGTATTTAGTATTAGCCAAACTAATTAGTTTAAATAAATTCTTAAGACCAACTTTATTCTTAGCAAGTAAATTAACATGATAACTCTTACCATATTTATGTATTTCATCACGAGATACAAGCTCATCTAGTTGGTTCATTCTCTCTATATTACGATTATCAAGTTTTTTAAGCATCTTATAAAATACAAGAGCTGTTCCTTCAGCATCATAATCTCCTCTATGATGACTTTCTTCATCCCAAGGAATATCATATCTTTTTACTAATGCACTTAAACTATGTCTTGCATATGTATTATCAAGTGTACGAGAAAGTTCTAAAGTATCAATAACTGTGTTTTTAAAAGTACCTAAATTATATTTTTTATATGCCATTTCCAAAAAAGACACATCAAACTTAGCATTATGAGCAACCATTGGTAAATCACCAAACCACTCAATAAATCTTTTTATGGCATTTTCTTCATTATCTTTCCCTTCAAGCATTTCATCTGTAATACTTGTTACATCAATTATCTTTTGTTCTAGTTTAACTCCAGGATTAATTAACTCATCATATTTATCAGTAATTACACCATCTTTTATCTTAACAGCACCAATTTCAATAATTGAGTCTTTTCCACCAGCATTAAAACCAGTTGTTTCAAAGTCAAATACAACATATTCAAGATCAAGCATAACTTCATCAGTAGGCCTAACAACTATATCAACACTATCATCTATTAATGTAAGTTCAGTACCATATATAGCTTTAAATTTATCTTCATCTGCTTGATTCTTATTATAACTTGTAACAGTATTAAAAACATGAGGAAAAGCTTGACAACCATTATGATCAGTAATAGCAATTGCTTTATGACCAAAACTAATAGCTTGATTAACAAGTTCAATTTCATCACAAAGTCCATCCATTTGACTCATTTTAGTATGTGCATGAAGCTCTACTCTTTTTTCAATAGCATTATCTTCTCTTTTATCTTTTTTCTTATCTTCTAGAATAATATCTCTAGCATTTAAAACAAGTTCATCATTAGAAAAATGATCGCTCTTAACATAACCTCTTATTTTATACCATTTTCCTTTTTTTAGTTCAGAACAAATTCTTTTATACTCATTTTCTTCTCTAGCAAATACTTTACAATAAATACTATCTTCATAATCAGTTACTTTTAAAGTAATTATTTTAAAATCACTCTTACTAGATTCAAAATATTCAATACCAAATATTTCTCCCCAAATAGTAACATTATTATCTTCTCCAATAATAGAATGAATTGGAATAGGCATATCTTCAATCATTACACCAATTACACTATTAGGATCTTTTTTAGTACTTCTTCTTGTAGGATATTTAGGTTTAGGAGCTTCTTCTTTCTCTTCAGTTTTATTATTATACTCATCAATAGAGTTTTTCATGTTATCAATACTATCATTTAAACTTTTATTAATTTCTTCTCTTATAAAGTGCTCTTCTTCTAAAACAACAGAAACAGATGACTCGAGTCCTAAATTATGATATATTTCATTAATTCTAGGTAAAGCATTATTAAGTTTAGTTTCTTCAACTTTGTTATTAGCAATTAAAACAAATTTATCATCTATAAGTTTTAGTTTATCTTTATATATTTCTAGTACTCTTAAAATATCTTTAACTTCTTCCAAAACAAAAGAATAATAAGAAAGATATGTATTATTGTCTTTTGACTCAAAATCATAAACTATTGAAACCTTATCAATACTTTTATCAATCAAATGTTTATTATTTTCTAATTCTTTAATTATATTAACATCAAACATTTTATCATTAGATAAATAAATAATACATGAATTACTTTTCTTATTAACTTTAATTTTTGTTAATTTACTATTATAAAAAGAGGGATAATGGTTATTTTCTATGTTTAATCTATCCAAAAGTATTTTAATTTTATCATCCATTATTAACCCTCCCTACTATTTAACACCAAGTTTATCTAATTTTAATATAATTTTTTTATTATTAATACAAAAACTAATAAAATCTTTCAAATTTACTCTTCTAAGTTGAACTTCATTCGTATATTGACTTGCATCAAATACTATTCCATCCCTTCTCATATATGAGAATAAATCATCACGATCAATTCCTAAATACATTAAGAAATAAGGATATATTTGTCTTTTTATTAAACTATTCTTACTATCTCCAAATAAATAACAACTCTTATTTGTAATTCTAGTACCAAGTTCATGTAATATAGCAAGTTCAAGTATAGCTTCTACTATTTCATTATTTTCTTTATCAAAATATTTAAATTCCTTTCTTACAATCATATGAATCATTTCAAGTACTATTTTAATACTATCATCATATATTTGCTTTCCATAAACTAAAGTATGAATTTTATTTTCTTTATCAGAAGATATATCTATGACATTTAATCTAGGATTAACTAATAAAACATTATAGTTAGAAATATCAAATTTTAGTATTTTAAATAAATTATCATTTATTTTTTTCTTATATTTATCCCAAACTCTAACAATTTCAACTTTAAACTGTTCAGTTTCACGTAAAATTTTTTGATAATCATCAAATTCTTTAACCATATCATATATTGTATCATCATTAGGAATATAATTTTTAGGATCTTCTAAAATAACATGTTTTTCTTTTTGAAATGCAGTATACTCATTTTTTAAGTTAGACCATAATTTTTGTTTATAATCATTTAACTCATTTGATATTGATTGTTGAAATAATAAATACCAAATAAGAACATATTCATTTACAATAAATTTTAAATTCATAAAATATTCACCACTCTAACAATAATATAATAACATATTTATTATTTTTTTTATATTTTTTTTCAAAAAAAAGAAACTATTTTCATAGTTTCTTTCTAAGCCATCTTAGTTAAAAGTTTTTCAACAATTTCTAAATCACGTTCAATGATAAAATTTAATTGATCATTAATTACTTCTAATCTAAATATAGTCATATTAGGTCCTAAATCATTATCAATAACATCATTAGCTAAAGCATATCTTTTTCCTTTATATTCTGCCTCTTTAAGCACCACATATTGATCTCCATCAGATAAAGTAATTAGTTTATTTCTATAATCAGTATTCATAGCATCCTCCTTAAATAGTTTTTGATACAGTTTCAGTTAAGTCAGCAAGATTTTCCCAAGTAAGTGGAACTCCATCAGCATTCATAACATTAACTGCAACTTCTGAAGGATTAGATGCACCTACACTTTTCATAATTTCGCCAAGTTCTTGCCCTCTTGTAACAGGAACTCTTGTACCATTATAATAAGCCTCAAATGTTTCTGGACCACTAAATGCAGGTTTATATGGTGTTCCTCCATTAGTATGACTAAGAGCATCATTTGCAGTTTTGAAAACTTGTCCATCAGGTTCATAACCTCCGAAGACATCAACATCAGTTTTTTGAGGTTGTGGTTGAGGAGTTGTATTAGCAACTTTATCGATACCATCACCTACATCTTTTCCTACTGGATTAGGATCAGGTTGTGGATTAGTATTTCCAGTAGTCTTAGATAAATCAGGATTGGTATCTCCTGGATTAGTCTTAGTAGGATCAGTCTTAGTTGTTTCCGGATTAGTATTAGTTTTTTGTGCCTGTGTACTATTAACAAAATTACGAATAGCATGAGCAGCTGCTGAAATTGTACAAGCTATTGCAGAAGTTTTACACCATTTAGAAATATACCCCATTTTTTTCTGTTTAGCTATATTAGCAGCTAGTTCAGGTGAAATTTCATCCATAGCAGTAATTGTTTGAGCTTTGGATACATTATCAGCAGTAATATTAGTTAATTTTTTCTTTACAATTCTAGAAGCAATACCAAATCCAGAAGCACCAACCATAGATACAATAGGCATAGCTATAGGAACAGCTAAATCAGCAGCAAATGCAAGGGCACCAACAGCAGCTCCTAAACCAACAGCCATTGCTTTTTTCTTATCAAATTTATATTTTGCAGTTAAAATAACATCTGAAGTAATTGGTTTACTAAAATCAACAACGTTTCCATACTGATCTTCCCAATGAGAGAAAACTTGAGCAGTAACTCTTTTTGGTTTTCCTTTTTTATTTAATGGAACAGGATCAATAACAGGTCCATGTTTAATAGAGCTACCACGAGGAATAACTATATTATCATAGCCACGAATCAACCTTCCTCCATTCATAAAAGTTATTCTTACTGTATCTTGTGATTGTACATCAGGTTGTGGTTGAGGTCCAGGTTTTGGTTGTGGACCTGGTTTTGGTTGTGGACCAGGTTGTGGTTGAGGTCCAGGTTGTGGACCAGGTTTTGGTTGAGGTCCAGGTTGTGGACCAGGTTTGGGTTGAGGTCTAGGAAATTCAACATCAACATAACCACCAAATTGCCATTCATTATCATTATTAGAAGGATCCTTTTCTGGATCTTTTTCTGGATCCTTTTCTGGATCTTTTGTTGGATCCTTTTCTGGATCTTTTTCTGGATCTTTTTCAGGTTTCTTTGTTTGATCATTAATATATGGATTAAAGAATGGATCCTTCGTTGGATCATAATTTTCATCATATTCATCTATATTAGGATTATAATACCATCCAAATGCATTTTTATCATATCCAGAATTTCTATAATTTTGTAATGCTTCTTCTGCTCCTTTTGCTTCTTCATCTTCTTCAGCTGAAGAAGAATCATCAGAATCACCATCAGAAGTATCATCACCACCATCGACAGGTGGAGTATTACCATCATCAATAGTAGGATTATTATCTTCACTAGTAGAATCTCCACCATTATTACTAGTAGAATCATCTCCAGAATTATTTCCTGAGTTATCACCAGAATTACCATCAGAATTAGTATTTTCAACCTGTCTTCTAACTATTCTATATGGTGTATATGTGTCATCTTCACCATAATTCTCTGCTCCAGACCATTCAATAGAGTATTTATCCGGATCAAAATCTTCACCAGTTACTCTTTTAAATTCTTCTTCTGGTGTTGGCATACCTGGTGCTATATTACCTTCAAGTATTACTTCTTCAACTGGTTCTACAGGTGGAGTATCACCACTATCTTTTTTTAATTCTTTTCTAACTATTCTATATGGCGTATATGTATTATCTTCACCATAATTCTCTGCCCCAAACCATTCAATCGAGTATTTATCTGGATCATAATCTTCACCAGTCACTCTTTTAAATTCTTCTTCTNNACCTGGTGCTATATTACCTTCTAAAATTATATTCTCATTATTCATTTTCTACTCCCCTTCCAAATCTGCTGACATTTTTTGAATAAAAACAGGTAAAACTTTCTTTAATTCATCTGAATCTACTACCTTTTCAAATTTATCTGTAATCCTATATACATAAAAATTATCTGTAATATCATCATCAGTCATTTCAGCAACATAAATATATTGCATATTTTCAATATTTTGAATACTTAACACACAGCATTCAATTCCATCTAATTGAATCATCTTTCCAATTTCTAAATTCATAAATTTCTCCTCTACATATATTTTTTATAAAAGTAATATCCTACTGCAGCAAGTAAAGCAAGAATAACAAGTATAATAAATACTTTTAAACCCGCATGTTTCTTCTTACTATTTTCTTCTTCATTATCAATATCAAAGTCTTTATCAGATAAATCCATACTTCTTGTATAAAAAGACTGATCCATATCTTTAAATATATTTTTACTTTGATTTTTTTCTTGTAATTCTTGATCTTTTAAATCATCTATCTTTTTCTTTTCTTCCACTAATTTTATTTCTTCTTCACTTAGAACAACATTAGCTTTATCTTCTTCTTTCTGGGTATCTAATGATTTAATTTCTTCTTGAATAGAAGCATCGGTAGATAAATCAATTCCTTCAACCATATCAAGCTGTTGTGTAGCCATTAAATCACTAAGTAAGTTCACACTAGTTTGTTGATCAATTTCCCCATTTATAGCTTTAGTAGTAATAGTATTAATAATTTCTTTTATTTCATCTTCATTTGCTCTAACTACTTTTTTCCTATTTTTCTTATACTCTTCAAGTTTCTCGTTAGAAAAATCAGAAAAAATATTATAACTAGTATTTTTTAATCTTCTTTTTTCCTCTTCTTCTGAATTTTTTCTATTCTTTTTTGCTTCTTCTATAACACTATTAATATCATAGACTTTATTTTCTGTTTCTTTATAAAGATTAGTAAAGTCATCGAGCTCTTTTTTTACTTTAGGTTTAGGTACTAAATCACCATATTCCTTTAATTTTTGATATCCTTCTCTAGTTCTATAACTCTTACTAGTTGCATCTAATACATACTGGTTGGCTTTGTTTACATCTGTATAAGTAGTAAATGAGTTGGTACCATTAAGACTATTATATAAATCTTGATTTAACTCACTTCTACTCATCTTAGGAGTATCGCTGACTTCATCATATCTTCGCATCCTACGTTCCAACCTATCACCTACCTCTATTATATTAATTTTATCATATAATAAGATTTATTGGAAGTTAAAAATTAAAAAATGTAAAGTAAGAACAAAATATCATATTGTTTTATAAAAAGAAATATGATATTTTATATATAACTAAAGAAAGGAAGATACTATGAAAGTAAAAGTAAATAAAGATCAATGTATTGGATGTGGAGCATGTGCAGCACTTGCATCAAACGTATTTGAAATAGATGACACAGGATTATCAAGTGTAATTGTTGATGAAGTTGCTGAAGAAGATGTTGAAAGTGCTAAAGACGCTATAGATTCATGTCCAACAAGTGCTATTGAAGAAGAATAATTAATAATAAACAAAAATAAAAAAAATAAAGCTGAAAACAGCTTTATTTTTTTATTCAACTATAAGTTCTAATCTATTATCCCTATTTTTATTTAAGCTAACTGAATACTTTTTATTATTAATAGTAGCAGATGCTTCATTAATCATAGCAAAGACATCAGTTATTTCACCATAATCACTTACATCTTTAGTTTTAGTATAAACAATCATAGAATAAGTTCCTTTTTCAAGTTCACTAACATCAACCATTGAATTATACCAAGCAAGTGTTTTATCTTTTCCATCTTTTATATTAACAGTATAACTTCCTAAACTAGTAGATCCTAAATCAAAAGTATATTGCTTAAATGTTTTTGTATTTTCTAAAATTAATTTTCTTTCAACAAAATTATCTTTATCATAACTAATTCCATAATTATAAGATGTTCCAATTACATTTAATTTATTATTAACAAACTTAATATCATCATAATTATTAGACATGTTACGATAAGTATTTGAAACACCAGTTGTAATTAAAGAACCTTTTCTAATATTTAAAGTAAGTTCTTGATATCTAGAAGATAAATTTACTTTAAAATTATAACCATATTTACTATCTTCACTACGTCTTGAAAAATCTATATTGTATGAATTAACTACTTTTTCAAGTGAATAATAATTACTATTAGATGCTTTCATATAAACATCATAGTCTCCTGCTAAATCATCAGAAGTAAAATCAATATAACCTTTAAACCAACTTCCTGAATAATCATAACCATTTTCTGTTCCTAAATCAAAAGGAACATCAGTTGTCCATCTATCAATTTGAATAAGATGTATATTATCACTTTCTTTATCTTTAAGAGCAAGTTCATATTTAATATTATCCGATACTTTATTATTAGTATTCTTTATAATCATGTATCCACTAAATAGATATTTCTTCTTATCTTTATCAAAAGAAAGTTCATTTAGATAGAATTCACCATCTTTTTTCTCTAATTTAACATTATCATTAGTAGTAGTTTTAGAATTATCTTCAGTTGTATTATCAGTAGTAGTATTAGAATTATCAATTTCTTTATCAATAACATTTACTGTAATAGTTTTTGTAACAATCTGATTATAACTATCTGTAACACTATAAGTTACACTATAGGTTCCAGCTTTTTGATTATTTAAATTATTAGATGTAATTTTTACTTTATTAGTTAAGTTTCCATCTTCTTTATCACTGGCACTAACTTCATCTAATAAGTTAATTTCATCACCTACATTTATCTCTTTATCACTAGCAACTATAACAGGTTCTTCATCTTTAATTACAGTTATAGTTATTGTTTTTTCTGCTTTTAAATTACCACTATCAGTTACACTATAAGTAACTTTATATGAACCAGGTGTATTAATATCTACACTTCCAGTAATAACAAGTTTAGATGAAATATCAGTATCCTCATCAGTAACTTTTACTAATGACTTAAGTGTAATACTATTTCCTTGTTTGGTTTCTAAATCACTTGCTTCAATTACAGGATAATTATTCTTAACAATAGCTTCACTATTATATGAAGTAATATATGCATCACTATCTGTCTTTAAAGTATAACCATAATTATTAGTATTACTTGTTAAAGAAACAGGTACTTTGTAGTATGTTTTGCCATCACTACCATTTTCTTCTCCAAGAATTGGTAAATAAGCCCCATCATATATACCACTTATTATAGAACTACTTTCACTAGGAGAATTAAATACATTTGAACTATATCCAGTAGGAACTACAGTTTGTTTTCCATAAGCTCCACCAATAACTTCAATATCACTAGCTCTAACCCATTCTTTTTGATCATATTTATAATCACTAGTTACTTGATAGCTAACTACATTTCCATTAGTATCAACAGCTCTATCATAAATCATAACATATTTATCTTTTAGTAAAGTTTTATTTATTTTTTCAACAAGTCCACCATCATAATAATATGATGTATCACGAACTACTTTTCCAACTTTAGGAGTAAGTTTTTCTCCATCATTATAGAAAGAATACTTATAAGAATTTTCTTGATATGGATAAATATCATCAAATGACTTAATACCATCTACAGCAGTATTAATCTTTTTAAAATAGCAACTAGGTACATAAACATAACTATTATCCCAATCAAATTTTTCAGGATAAGATGAATAACTATCTTTATTACTATTTAAATTCATATCTGATACTATCTTATACCAAATATCACTTCCACCAACTTTTTCTCCTTTTACTTCTTCTAAAATAATTACTGGAATCTCTTTATTTTTAATTGAGTAAACCGCTTTAGAAGAATTATTAGGAAGACTTCTTGTTGTAACAGTTGTAGTATTTATAGCAAGCTGATAAAAATTATAATCTTGGAATCCAAAATATCTATCAAATCTGTAATAATATGAAGCAGCTTTCTCACCCCAGAATGGATCAGATGCATACTTAATATTCCATCCACCTTGTTTATTACCAAATTGTCCACCATTATAATATGAATGATTAGCATTTTCATACAAATCATTAACAAAGTGTTGTGCATGATTATAGATTCCACCTTGATAAGTTAAGAAACCATAAGCAGAACCAAATGGAGAAGAATCAACCGCTCCTTGTCCAAAACCATTATTCTTTTGTACAGCAATCTTACTTCTTCCTTCACCACTTTCATTTCTATTTAGTCCAAGGGAAAGTATTGCATTAGCTCCATATTGTTCTTGAGCATATATAAAATATGTTCCCATACCATATAATTTTGAAGTGCTACTAGTATCAAAACCTTTAATATCTAAAGTATTACCAAAAACTGTGTAATAAAAACCTAAACCTTCTCTAATATATTTATTAATATTACTACTAGAATAATTTGTCTTAGAATGATTAGGTAAATATTGATAATAATTATAATAAGGTTTATCTTTATTTACTGCATTATTATAGTTACCATTTTTATAATCTGTAACCATCTTGTATTGATCAGTATAAAAATAATGTCCATCATAACTAAAATAATTTTTAGAGTTACTTAAACCATCTGGTCTCTTACTAATAGCAATACCATAACTTGAGCTAGATGATGTTGTTATATCTCTAGCAAAGAAATGTTTAAACTCATCATTAGTACTTCTATAATATCCAATAGAATAAACCCAAACAATTGGTACTATATCATATGTATCTTCTAAAGTCCACCCAGTATAACCTGCTACTTTTACTTTAGCACGACCAGTATTTACATCATAATCTAAGAAAGCACCATCAACTGCACCTGTACTACTATTTGTAACCATATAATTATCTGAATCCCAAGATGTAGAAGTGGGATAATAATATACAACACTACTGCCCTTTAAAGTTAGATTAACAAGTGCATTTTTTGCATTAACTATCTTTGTAAAATTATTTTTTCTTGCAAGTAAAATCGTATCTTTATCACTATTATTATTCATAGCAGTTAAAGCATCTGAATAATTATCATAACAATTTATATGTTCAACCCTAGTACTACTAGAATCACCTGCTCTATCTTCTTTCGCAATAGCTACTTCATAATTTGAACAAACATTTCTAGAAGAAAGTTCACTTCTAGTTAAGGCATAAGTATTAAAAGGAATAATAAAAATTGAAACAAAAACAAATAAAACTATTTTCTTAAGTTTCTTATTCATAAATATCCCTCCTATTCTTAAATAAATTTTAACATAAATAAAAACAAATAAATGATTAGATAAAAAAATAATGCATATAATTTACAAAACTTTACAAAAAAAGACTATATTTTATCTATAGTCTAATTTACTTAATATAGAAATCTTATTTTCTAATACATCTAAAAATTTATCTATTTCTTCTTTTGTAGTTAAATATGAAATACTTACTCTTAAGCTATGTTTACTTCGAGTTAAATCTTTAGTAACATCAAAAACAGCTTCACTATAATCATCACTTTTATTACAAGCAGTTCTAGTAGAAATATATATTTCTTCTTCCTCAAGAGCATGAAGAAGTGTTTCTGCTTTAATACCATTAATACTAAAGTTAACAATATGTGGAATACTATTTTTCGTAGAATTAATAACTATTCCAGATATGCTTTCTAATTTTTCTTTTAAATAATCACTTAATTCTAAAACATAATCATAACGTTTATCTAAATCAATATAAGCAAGTCTTAAAGCCTTAGCAAAACTTACTATCAAAGGTGTAGCTGGTGTTCCACTTCTAAATTCTGTAGTAGATTTACCACCATAAATTATTGGTTCAAGTAAAATATTTTTATTTTTTAAAAGACATCCAACACCCTTCATTCCATAAAACTTTTGGCTAGACATACTAACTAAATCAACAGAATCAAAATTAATATTCTTCTTACCAATTACCTGAGTAGCATCAGTATGAA